>CAZEYG010000132.1:0-6029 GCA_964516575.1 uncultured Defluviitaleaceae bacterium | reverse complement strand
CTTTCGAGGAGGGTCGACTATAACGGCGTCAGGATTGTTTTCATTCAAGAGTCTGCAAGCAATATCTTCCGCGGCTCCCGTAAAGAATTCGGCATTGTTTATGCCGTTAAGCCTAGCATTATTTTTGGCGTTTACAATAGCCTGCTCAATAATTTCAATGCCTAATACCTTTTTAACATGTCCCGCAATATAAATTGATATTGTGCCGATGCCGCAAAAGGCGTCCAAAACTATGTCGGATTTTTTGAAACGTGCCAGCTCAATAATTTTGTCGTATAATACCTTAGTCTGCACGGGATTAACTTGAAAAAATGCGCCTGGTGAGATTTGATACTTAAACTTGCCAATACCCTCGGTTATATATTGACTTCCCCAAATGACTTTTATTTCACCCATCATAACTGCACTGCCCTTTGAGGTGTTATTAACCAATGCAATACATTGCATTCCGCCCACTTTCCCAATGCTGTCTGTCAGTTCTTTTGCATATGGCAGCTTTTTGCCGTTTATTACTAAACACACCATCTTTTCGCCGGTTGCAAAGGCGGTTTTATAAACAATGTGGCGCAAAAGACCTGTATTGCTTTGGTTATCATAAACAGGTATGTTATAGTCATAGACAAACCGTGTTATAATATCCAATACTTCCTTATATCCTTCATGTATAATACCGCAGTCCTTAATCGGTATTACGTTATGGCTTTCCGCTCCGTAAAATCCAATTTTCAATTCGTGATTATCCATAGACAAATGGAACGTTCCGCTGTTGCGATAGTTATTGCAGCTTTCCATGCCGGTTATTTGCAGCCCTTTAATAACCTCTTCTTCTTCAGATGAAAGGCCGCTTATCCGTTTTAAGCATTGAGTTACCTTGTTTTTTTTATATTCAAGCTGAGCCGGATAATTAAGGTGCATAATAGTGCAGCCGCCGCAGCGGTTAAAATCGTTGCAGTCAGGCTTTTTTCTATGGGGAGATTCCTTTATAATTTCAACAAGACTGGCAAAACCGTAGCTTTTTTTTAATCTGTTTACCTTAACAAAGGTTCTTTCTCCCGGAAGCACTCCATCAACAAACAGCGTAAACCCAGAAACCTTGCCGATTCCTTTGCCGTCAACGCTTATGTCATCAATATCCAACTCTAAAACATCATTCAGCTTAATCAATCCGTGCTCCTTCGGTTCTTTAATGAATGCCCTTGTTATCTATTACGAAGGCAATTAAATATGTCATTAATTTTGCCGTCGTAACCCCTTAAGAGCCGCAAGGCGCCGTCAAAGGGGTGGCGTGAAAAATGATGTTTTTCAATGCCGGGGTAATATATCATCATCCCTTTTTAACAAATCACTTATGGCCTTTGCTATAAGCTCTTCTTTACTTAGCTTTAGAACCTTTTCATATTTTGTTTCCCTATTTTCTTTTATTTCCTTGACCTTGTCCTTTACACCTTCTAGAACATTGCTTTTGGCAGACATTTAACCACCTCCGTAAATATACTAAACATGACAATATTCGCAGACAGTTCCCTGCATAATACAGTATTTACATTTAATAAAACTAATATCAGTAGCTTTTTCTCCTGCTTTTAGCATATCTCTCATTTCCTTTAAAACACCGGCAAGTTCAGCTCTAAGCCGTTTACTGTTTTTCACAATAAACATGCAATCACTGTAGACAATTCTCCCGGTTATTGGCTTTATTTCAAACGTTTCCTCTATAATTAAGAAATACGTGCAAAGCTGCATTAAATCGCCTTTATGAGGCAGTAAACCATCGCCAATTTTTCCGCTTTTAAGCTCTACCGGCATTAAAAGTTTTTTTCTTTTATGTTTGTAAATAAAATCCGGCTTACCTGCAAGGCCATATTTTTCGCTTTTAAGTAAGGTGGAATATATTACGCCCTTTTGTCTTTCGGATAACTTCTGGTCGGAATAATATAACTCATATCCCCAAAAGGTTCTATTAACCTTTTTCTTTACTATATCCTCGCCGGAGGTTTTTGTAATAACTAGTATAACCCAGCAGAAGCACGTAAGAGTCAAAATCAAGCCTATCGTATAATAAGGCACGGGCTTACCCTCCAGGGCTAATTAAGCATAAAAGAACAACCCCTATAACAGCAATTATAATAAAAGCAGCCAAAGCATACTTACCATAACTTACGCCGGAATACTTATTGTGGAAAGCCTGACCCTTCACAAAATTACTTTGCAACGAATCCGGCAGACCTAACCTTTCGTTCCGTTGGTTATACAACATTCTTATGTGCTTTTTGCCATAAGCCCGCTCGTAGTACCATTGATACGGGCAGTAAACAAATTTGTTTATCTCGTTCGCTGAGATTATGGTTGAGTCGTTAAAAAGGTTATTTGGTTTAGTGTTTTCCGAATTATCCATTAAAATCAGACTTTCTTATGTTTCTGGCAAGCATTCTTTGATAACCTACCCAGTTTCCTTGGGTATTGTCGTTTTCTAAAAATTCCTCAAACATTTTAACTTTTGCGTCCATATTATCAACACAATGTAAAATAAACGCCTCTATCGTTTTAGGCAGCTTAGGTGAACCAAATTCATATTCGCCGTGATGGGCTAAAATAGAATGCTGCAAAAGGCTTTTAAGCTGATGGGGGAACCCTTCTATTTTCGCCGCTTCGTCGCCTATAAGTTGTGAGCAGATGACTATGTGGCCCAAAAGCTGGCCGTCGTCCGTATAGTCGTTAACAGGAAATGACGAAAGCTCGTAAACCTTGCCAATATCGTGCAAAATGGCTGTTGCAATAAGTATATCCCTGTTTACAAACTTATACCTTGTACTCATAAAATCGCAAGTCTGAACAACGGAAAGAGTATGCTCCACAAGGCCACCCATGTAGCTATGGTGCATGTTTTTGGCGGCGGAATGCTCCTTTAATCGCCCAGCAATATCTTCGTTTTTTATAAGTATGTTTTCCATTAGCTGCTTGATATATGGGTTAATAATTGTCTTTATATAGTCCACAAGTAACTCATACATGCTTGTTATGTCTTTATTGGTACAAGGTATATAGTTCATGGGGTCTATTTCGCCTTCGGTGCTTTTTCGGATTTTACTGACCTTTAGCTGCAGCTCGTTTTGATATGTCAGAACAATTCCGTCTATTTTAATGTAGTCGTTTTCCTCAAAGCTCTTTATGTCGTTATTAAGCTCCCAAACCTTGGCATCGATTATGCCTGTTTTATCTTGCAGCCTAAGGGAGTAGTAGGTTTTTCCGGCTCGAGACTTTAAGCTCTGTTTTTGTTTGCAAAGATAATGGTCTACTATATGGTCGTTTTCTTTAAAATCCTCTATATACCTCATAATTCCTCCGTTTTATTCAGGTTCAACCTTCGTCAGCTTCGACAAATGAGCCATAAACTTTTTTTCGGAAAGCCCTGGAAACTCAACAGTTACCTCATAATCCGCGCCGGCAGGCTTAATATCCTTAACAATACCGACGCCGTATTTCATCTGCCTTACCTTATCACCAATAATAAAGCTAATACCTTTATCGGGCGGAGCCGAGATTTGGCTGGCGGCCGAATAGTTTTTGCCGCCGAAGCTAATGTCAATAGAGTTTTTGTTTTTGTTTATCTCTGCAAACCGTGATATGCCTGTACGTTCTGTTTTAGGCTTTTGCCCGTGTGTTTTTTGAGCCACATTTTCAAGGCAGTTTACCGGAATCTCCCTTAGAAACCTGCTGGGTGAATTATAAACAACCTGCCCATGTTGCATTCTTGAGGCCGAGGACGAGATATACAGCTTTTCCATTGCCCTTGTCATGCCAACGTAACATAACCGCCTTTCTTCCTCTAAGTCCTTAATGTCGCCGCTTGTGGCGCTTCTGTAACCTGGGAAAACCCCCTCCTCAAAGCCGATTATAAAGACAACGGGAAATTCAAGCCCCTTTGAGCTATGTATCGTCATAAGTGCAGCGTAGTCGTCGCCTTCAACTAAATCGTCAACATCAGCTACAAGAGCAACATCTTCTAAAAAAGCGCCTAATGATTTGTCATGGGATACCTTTTCAAAGTCAGCCGCTTTAGCTAGGAGCTCCTCAATATTTTCAACCCTACCTTCATCGGATTCATTGTGAGATTCTTCCAGCTCTTTGACATAACAGGTTTTATCCAAAATCTCTTTAAATATTTCTACTATCGTATGATTCGCAGCGTATTCGATTATTCCGCTCATAAGAGAAGAAAACTCTTTTATGCTTTTTGCTCTTGCGCCTAAAAGGGAAATAAGCTCCTTTTTATTAATCGCATCAAAAAAAGAAATTTCATTTTCAGCCGCATAGGCTGATATTTTCTCAATCGTAGTATCACCAATGCCCCTTTTGGGTACGTTTATAATCCGCAAAAGCGCTACATTGTCTTTTGTATTATAAACAAATTTTAAATAGCTTAGAATATCCTTTATTTCTTTTCGCTGATAAAACCTGACGCCGCCAAACAGCTTGTAGGGTATGCCTTTTAGAATAAGCTGTTCTTCGATAGATCTTGACAAAGCGTTATTTCTGTAAAGGACGGCAAAATCTCCATATTTTTTTCCGCCTTCTACAGCTTCTAATATTTTTTGAACAATAAAGCCACCCTCCTCCTGTTCAGAGTTGGCTTTAAAATAATCAACACAACTGCCTATGTTGTTTTCTGTCCATAATTTTTTAGCTTTGCGGTTGAAGTTGTTGCTTATTACGGCGTTTGCAGTGTTTAAAATTGTTTGACTTGAACGGTAGTTCTGCTCCAGCTTAATAACCTTTGCTTCTTTAAAATCCTTTTCAAAGCCTAAGATGTTGCCTATGTTAGCGCCACGCCAGCCGTAGATGCTTTGGTCGTCGTCGCCAACAGCACATATGTTTCTATATTTAGATGATAACAGCCTTATAAGCTGGTATTGTGATGTGCTGGTATCCTGATATTCATCTACTAATATGTACTTAAACCGCTCCTGATAATGTTCTAAAACTTCCTTGTTTTTCTTAAATAGCTGAACCGTGTAGAAAATTATATCGTCAAAGTCAAGAGCGTTATTTTCCTTTAACCTGTTTTGATAAAGCTCGTATATGCCTGCAATCTGTTTTTGTCTGAATTCTGTTGCAATATTATTTTTAACATCAAGGGGCGAAAGCAAGTTATCTTTATAACTGCCGATAGCGCCGGATACGGATCTTAAAGGAAACTGCTTGTCGTTCATATTAAGGTCTTTTATGCACTTTTTCAGCATTCTTTCCGAATCGTCAGCATCATATATCGTAAACCTTTTGTCAAAACCCAGCTTATCAATATCCTGCCGCAAAATCCTTACGCAAGTTGAATGGAACGTACTTACCCACACATATTCTCCGTTTTTGGCCAGCTTATTAACACGCTCGCGCATTTCCCTAGCCGCTTTGTTAGTAAAAGTTAGCGCAAGGATATTGTATGGCGAAACCCCTTGCTCTATAAGATACGCTATCCTATGGGTAAGCACTCTTGTTTTGCCTGAGCCTGCCCCCGCAAACAAAAGCAACGGCCCTTCGGTACATAAAACAGCTTTCTTTTGCATTTCGTTTAAACCAGCTATAAGTTCCATAATAAATCTCCTTATTAAGCTCAACCATTTTTTACATTATATACGTTTACACATAGAATACTTAGTATTATTTGTCGGACAATCTTTCGGTTACTATTTTATACCCGCCGGCCCCGTAGTTTAAAGCTCTGTTAACCCGGCTTATCGTAGCGGTAGATGCACCTGTGTTTTCACCTATCTCTATGTAGGTTTTTCCTTCTGTCAGTTGGATTGCAATATCAAGCCTTGAAGCTAAAGCCTGAAGCTCATTTTTTGTACAAATATCGTCAAAAAAAGCAAAACATTCCTCGGTGGTTTTAAGCGCAAGCACGCCTTTAAACAGAGTTTCAAGCGCCGGGTTATTTAGTTTTTTCATTATAAAATCAGCCTCCGGTATTAAAATTACCGTCAAAATTTATTAACTTATAGTAATTACCTTAACTACTTTATTACTATTTTAAC
>CAZEYG010000131.1:0-6031 GCA_964516575.1 uncultured Defluviitaleaceae bacterium | reverse complement strand
AAAGGGCAGTGTATTTTGTTATTAAATTTAATTTTTGAAAAACAAAACCAATCTTTTGGTTCCGAATTTTTGCATTTGCATTATCCGATTGCTTTTTAATATCTAATCCGTCGAGGCGATAAGAACCCGTATCCATTGTATCGATAAGCCCAATGATATTCATAAGGGTTGTTTTGCCAGAGCCGGACGGCCCCAACACAGCCACAAATTCACCACGCTTAATGGAAACGGAAATATCGTCCAAAGCTAAAACCTTGTTGTCTCCCTTGCCGTAATATTTCACTATGTTGTTCATTTCTACTACGTAATCCATAACCCACCAGCTTTTATAATTTTGCTACTCTCTAATAATAATTGTTTCCGTAACCATTCCTCCGCCTTGCTGTCCGCCTACTCGTATTCCGCCAGGCTGATTTTGGGTTACGAAAGCCCGCTCTATAGTTTTACCGTCCGGCTTATATATAACTGTCAGAATGTTTCCGGAGGACAATTTGTTAAGGGCAATTTCCTTCTCTTCAAAACCGTTTTCCCCACGGCTCATAGTAACAACAGGTACACCAACCGGAATTATGACTTCCGATTCCTGACCGGTATACTTTCGCTCCATGTTAATCCGCATACGTCTTGTGCCTTCAACCGGGCCGCCCTGCCCGCCGCTAGGTGGTGCCCCTGATCCGCCGCTTGGGGCGGCCTCTATTGCAATATTAGGGGGCGGTCCAGACCCGGCGTTTTCGCCACGCATAACAAACACGCCGTTTCCGTTTTCCATAATCGTTACTTCGCCCGACCCACGCATTGTGTTTATCCGTTCTTCCATTTGCTTGCGCTGTTCTTCGGTCATTTGCCCTCCAAACCCTTCGCCCGGAACTCTGCCGACAAGACGTTCGCCGTTTGGCCCCGTTGGAATCTCCAGCAGCTTTACGGTTATGCTGTTGCCGATAACCTCCGATATTTCGCCATAAATTATTTTTGGCTCCTCGGTTCCCGGCTCGGCGTTTTCTGCCGGATTGTTACTAGTGTCGCTATTAGTGCTGTTATTGGCACCGGCGGCTGATAGACTGGTATTATTTTGCTCCACAGCTTCTTTGTTTTCGGTCGGTTGCGACGAACAACCTGCAACTGTAATCGACAAAACAGCTACAGCCGCTAAATAAACGTATTTTTTCATTAAACAATCCTCCTATTCGGTATTTAAAGCATCAAGTGGTTTTAATCTGGAAGCAACTGAAGCCGGATAATATCCAAAGAAGATTCCCGTTGCAACGGAAAACCCAAGCCCCAGTATAATCCCTTCTATAGACGACAGATACGTAACATTCATAGCAGATAATACCAGCGGCGCATAATAGCTAAGTAAAACACCTACAACCCCGCCGGTTACGCTTATAAATATCGCTTCAAACAAAAACTCTGTCAGAATAACCCGCCTTGAAGCGCCTATGCTTTTTAAAATACCTATTTCCCTTGTTCGCTCCTTAACTGAAACCATAAGAACGTTCATAATACCAATGCCGCTTACGATAAGTACAATTGCCGCAACCGCCATCAAAAGCCTAGACATTGTAGATGAGGTTTCAAGGGCAGATGATAAAGAACTTCCCGCATCTGTTATATTATAAGCATTGGCGTTTCCTATTTTTTCTTCTATGTAGTTTCTTATTTCCTCCATTGCCGGTTTTACGCTGTTGATATCGTTAGCCAGCGCAATATATGTATTGCCACCGCCGCCGAAAGACATAACGATTGCCCCACCTCTTGTGCCAATTGAGCCGGTAGTATACCTAAGCGCCACGTCGTATGGTATAAAGGCCATATCGTCCGACGAAGTGGAAGCACCTCCACCCATTCCGCCACCTGATGATATACCACCCGTTCCGCCTATTCGGCTTAAAACCCCAACTACGGTAAACGACGTGCTTTTAATATATACGCTTTCGCCTATTGCATCTTCCGGGTTTTCACCAAAAAGATTTTGGGCTACATTATACCCTAAAACGGCATATTTTTTTCTGCTTTTGCCGTCGTCATCCGTAAATAATTCTCCTGCCTCTACAGTTAAGTTTGTTATATCGGCGTAGGCTTCATTAATACCTTGTATAATGGCTGTTTGGCTTGTGCCGCCGTAGGCGATTGTAGACGAGGTTTGAGTGCTTATACCTACGCTTTTTACATATTCAAGCTCGTTTGGCATAGCTAGAGCTTCATCTTTAGTTAGCGCACGGGTTTGAGACCCTGGGCTTATACGCCCTCCTCTTGTTATAGTTATGCTTTCAACAGACAGCCGCTTGTACTGATCCGAAACGGCTTTTTCGCTTGCCTTGCCAATACCCACAACCATAATAATCGTAAAGGTTCCGATTATTATACCAAGTGATGTAGTAAAAACCCTAAACTTATTATTTGCTACGCTTATAAGAACAGCTCTTATTATTTCTCTTAGCCTCATTTTGCAACACCGCCGATAAATACCGTTTCGCCGGCTGTCAGGCCCTCTAAAACCTCTGTGTTAGTTCCGTCGGATAAGCCGCACAAAACAGCTCTTTTTTCCAGCTTGTCGGCTTCTGTGCCAACGTTTACATATTGCTGCCCGTCTTGGACATATACTGCCTTGTTTGGTATGAGTAACACGCCGTATTTCTCCTTCTTAACAAAAGTTAGAAAAACACTCATGGAATCTCTTATTTCAGGGTTTAATTCATCCATTTTGCCTATTACCGTATATGTAACTATTCCGGCAGAATCCATAGCCGGAACGCTGCTTATAGAGTATACCTTTGCGCTAATGTTTTCTTGCTCCAGCGCGTCTATTGTAACACGGATTTGCTGCCCTTCTTTAATACCTACTATATCACCTTCCGGTATGTTGGCTGTTATGTATATTTCCGTAGTATCAAGTAAGGTACAAAAATCGGAATTATTACCACCCATTCCAAAGTTAATTGTTGGGGCTGATGTTTTCGCCGTAACTACCTCGCCCTCCTTGTTATTAACATTGATTATTCTGCCGTCTCTCGGCGCCGCAAGAATGGATTTGCTTAAATTACTTTCTGCTTCCGATACTTTTGTTTTAGCGTCTTCTATATTAAGCAGGGCTGTCTTTATGGATGTTTCCGAGTTAATTGTGTTTTGTGTCTTAATTGTTTGAAGCTCGTAAGCAGCAGTCGTAGAAGCTAATGATTCCTCGAATTCTTTCCTTGCACGTACAAGAGCGTTTTCAGCGTTTACAAGAGCGATTTGGGCGTCATCTAATGCATTCTTTGCTGTTTTAACCTTAGACTGGTTGGCTTCTATTGACGTTTCTTTCTTATCCTCTTCGCTTTCATAATATGTTTTTTCTCCCCTGTCAAGGTTTTTCTTAGCCGTATCTAGGCTGATTAAGGCTTCATCATAAGCAGTTTTTGCGTTATTATATTGCTTTTCAGCCGTTTCCAAATTGTTGTCGTACTTTTCTCTTTCTGTTTTATTAAACTGCTCTTTAGAGCGCTCGGAAGCAGCAACAGCGTTTGTATGTGCAATAGCGGCGTCGTCTCTTGCAGTTTCCGCTGTTTTCAACCTTGTCATTGCATCGTCGTATTCTTTTGTGGTTGTATAATTAGTTTTATAAAAAGTATCAAGCTGATTTTCATAGTCCTCATTTTTTCGTTTAGAGTTCAGGCTTGCAGAGTTTATTTTTTCTAAATCAGAAGCATTGTCGTATTGAGGGATAACAGCATTTTTTGCCTTGTCCAAAGCTGTTTGAGCCTCATCTAACTCTCTTTTGCGTTTTTCAACCGATAGCTTTGCAGTCTCTACAGCCTGCTCCTGGGTATATTTATCGTAAGCTGTAACTTCTTTTGTTTCTGTTTCTTCCAGCTCCTTAACGGCGTCGTCATAATCGGTTTGCCTGCGCTTTAGTGTCAGCTCTGCCGCTTTTATAGACAGCTCATATGTATATTCATCAAAGGGAGTTTCGAGCTTTTTCTTTAGATTTTCTAAGTTTACGATTTCGTTTTTCTTGTTGTAATCCAGTTGGTTTATGACGTCGCTATAGGCCAAATTTGCTTTTTCAAGAGCGTTTTTTGCGTTTGTAAGCTCTAGCTGCAAATCAGTATCGTCAAGCTCTGCCAAAACATCTCCTGCTTTAACGTCACTGCCGTTTGCTACATGTATTTTTTTTATCGTTCCGCTAACGGGAAAATTAAGGCTTGTAACAGGCAGTGAAACTTTGCCGTCAGCAGACAAGCCAAGTATCAGATCGCCCATTTCAGCTCTATGAGTTGAGGTTTTCACCGTGGGTTTATCAGGTTTTTCAAGCATAGTACAACCAGATAAGAAAACGGCAAAAGCCATAAATGCGGCAAACATCCCACCTCTATTAAACCCTCTGGTTATTTTTATCCTGTCTGCTTGCATTTTAACCCCTCCTATTGAAATGTCAGGAAATATTTCTTAACAATAATAAATTAATATGTCCTATACTTTAATAAATTGTAAATAATTAATGAACAAGCCTTTTATTATTATAATTGGCCAATAAAAAGATTAGGTGTTTTTAATCTGAATTTTAAATGAAGATATGATTAACCGTCACCCTTGCATTTCCCTTCCTTCATAGTTATAATATAATCACAAAAAACATTTTGCAGTAGCTTTATCCGATAGACGACATCATCTCAAGCATACTTATTAACGCTTTGTATTCTTCAAAGTTAAATCTTTTGTTTAACTGATAATAGAAACCCCGCAGGGAAGTAAGTTCTCAGTGGGGTTATATATTTTCTAAATGCCTTACATAGACATGTTTAGCCAATAATTTAAAAGGATAGGTGATAGGTTTGAAAAAGGAATTAATAGAATTTTGCAGGGATTTGGTCAAAACACCAAGTCTTTCCGGCCAGGAGGGAGAAATAGCTAGGCTTATTGAATCCAAGATGAAGGAATTGGGGTATGACAGCGTAGTTATTGACCGGTACGGCAGTGTAATCGGGCGGATAGACGGCAAGAGGCCGGGTAAAACAGTTTTAATGGACGGACATATTGATACTGTCGATATTTCTGATTCAGCTCTTTGGAGTATGGATCCTTACGGCGCCATAGAAAAGGACGGAAAGATTTATGGCCGGGGCACATCCGATATGAAAGGCGGAGTAGCTACGATGATTTTTGCGGCGGCTGGTTTTGCCGATTCATGCAACAGAGATTTTGCCGGCAGTTTGGTTGTATCCTGCACAGTACATGAGGAATGTTTTGAAGGCGTATCCTCTAGGGAAATAACAAAGAACTACAAGCCGGACTTTGTAATAATCCTTGAAGCTACTAATATGACATTAAAGCGAGGCCAAAGAGGGCGGGCAGAGATTATTGTTGAAACTATAGGTAAAACATGCCATTCATCAAACCCCGAAAAGGGTATAAATGCCGTTATGCACATGATGGAGGTTATTAAAGAGATAACGGAGATTAAAGCTTCCGAACATCCGCTTTTAGGCAAGGGTATTTTAGAGCTTACCGATATTATATCCAACCCTTATCCGGGGGCATCAGTTGTTCCGGGTTTTTGCCGTGTTACCTATGACCGCCGTACATTAACCGGCGAAACAAAAGAAAGCATCCTTGCTCAAGTAAACGAAGCTATTGAGCGGGCAAAAGCAAAGGTTCCGAACCTTAACGCCCGGGCATATTTAGCAGAAGGCCAGGAAAAATGCTGGACAGGTGAAATGATTAATGCTAAGAGGTTCTTCCCCGCCTGGGAAGTCCCCGAAGAAGGCGAGTTAGTTCAAAAGGCATTGGCAGGTTTAAAGGATGCCGGAATAGAAACCCAAATATCCCACTTTGCTTTTTGTACCAACGGCAGCCATTATTGCGGCGAGGCAGGAGTGCCTACAATAGGGTTTGGCCCGTCATACGAAAACCTTGCCCATATAATTGACGAGTATATAGAAATAGAGCATTTGGAAAAGGCATATGCCGGCCTTTGCGGCATATTGAAAAGGCTTACCGATTAACCTTCGACAATCAAATCAACATTTTCTTATTTAAACCCATGGGGTAA
>CAZEYG010000130.1:0-6107 GCA_964516575.1 uncultured Defluviitaleaceae bacterium | reverse complement strand
TGCCAATATAATTATCAGGCACACGGCCGCTGAATACAGTATTAACCAAAGCTATTTTTCGGCTAACAGCCGTTTCAGTCTCCTGTATAGGATTAACAATTTTTATTTTAGCATCCACTAAAAGCCATACCTGAAAATTCACTTGGTTTATGCCGACAGCTTCAAACTTTGTTTCGTAATCTACTACGGCGTTGCCAACAGGTCTTACCGATATTGGAAAGGTGGGCCCAATATTTGAAAAAGCACCTATATTAAACAAAGCGCCTAAAGGAATTTCTACCTGATCCTGCTCCATGTTTTGAAGCTCATTTGAAACTTCAACGGCTATCCTTCCGCAAATATCGTTAACTAAAACCGTATTTATAATTAAAGAAGAAACCTTACTTTCTTTGTCCTCTGTTTGCATGTAAAAATCTGAAACAGACAGCTTTTCTGTTTTAATAACAGCTTGTATTGAATTATTTATTGCTGTGTTTACCTTGTTTTTAATCTCCATGTCGTAAGAGGCAACAACGGTCGGCATTAATTTTTTGTCGAAATCATATAATACATATGTTGCCAATATTGTTACTACGCTGAAAATTAAAAAAAGATACATCCTTAGCTTGGTTATCTTTCTTGGTTTTCTAGGCCTTCTTGCGTAATATATTGCGCCTCGCATATAAATCAACCCCTGATGTAAGCATATGCTTGCACTTGTTAATACTTGACGGTGTGCTAAAGTTTTTATTGTTGAAATGGCTTATTGTATGGTATACTTAAAAAGAAGATTAAATATTAGAGCCAGTTTTCAGGGAGGAAAGTTCCATTGACTAATAACTACTCTAGGGATAATAACATAAAGACGAAAAAAAGAGTAAAATCTAAAGCCGCTAAGGTTAAAAACAAAACGTATATAATAACCTTTAGGATTATTCTTGCGGCTGTGCTTATAACAGGCTTTGCTTTAATGGGTGGCGCTGTAGGCGCTTATATCGGCATAATAAAAAACGCCCCGGAGATGGGAGAAGCAGTTTCAATTTTGCCTGATATATATACTACAATATTCTACGATGCAAAAACAGGCCAGGAAATAGACAGATTAAAGGGAGAGGAAATCCGTGAATACGTAAAGATGGATAAAATCCCTAAGGTTTTAAGAGATGCCTTTGTTGCAATTGAGGACGAGCGCTTTTATTCCCATAACGGGATAGACGTAAAAGGAATGTTCCGCGCTCTTTACGTTAATTTAACTGATCCTAACCGAAACGAAGGCGCCAGCACAATTACCCAGCAGCTTATAAAGAACAATCGCAAGCTATCAACAAATACGCTAGAAACAAAACTACAGGAGCAGTATTTGGCGGTTAAATATGAAAAAGATTTAGAAAGCAAGCTGGGCTCAAAAAAAGCCGCTAAAGACCATATACTTGAAGTTTATTTAAATACTATTGGCTTGCATTACAATCTGAATGGCGTGCAGACGGCTGCAAATTATTATTTTGACAAGGAAGCCTCCGAGCTTACATTGTCGGAAAGTGCGGTTATTGCTGCTATTACCCAACACCCCGTTAAGTACAACCCTGTTACCAAGCAGCAAAACAACGCACAAAGACGCAAGCTGGTTTTGGATAAAATGCTAGAGCTGGAAATGATTACAAATACCGAGTATAAGGAAGCTTTGGCTGACGATGTTTACACCAGAATTACCCAAAACGAAAAGGTAACTGCGGAAAAAACATCGTACCACAGCTATTTTATCGACCAAACGATAAAAGAAATCCTTAGAGATTTGCAGGATAGTAGATTGATAAGCTCTGTTGAAGCTACCAATATGTTGTATAACAGCGGTCTGCAAGTATTTGTGACACAAGATCAAGAAATGCAAAAGATTGTGGACGAGGCTTATATGGATGATTCGCTGTTCCCGGAATCCATTTATGAAATAGAAGTGCAATACGATTTGTCTACTAAAAACACAATAACAGGTAAAGAGCAGCATTTTAGAAGAACGGGTACTGTAAAAAAGGAATCTGAAATAGATGGTTTTATAGAATCTGTTAAAAATGAGCTTGTAGGTCAAAACGATATTGTTATTGCAGAGCTTCCTATACCTATACCTCAACCCCAATCAGGTATGGTTATAATTGACTATCACACCGGCCAAGTCAAGGCTATTTCCGGCGGCAGAGGAGAAAAGCTTGCCAACAGAACCCTTAACCGTGCAACGGATTCAGAGCGTCAGCCGGGATCAGTTTTTAAGGTTTTAGCTTCTTATGCACCGGCTTTGGATTTAGGTTTGGTTACGGCGGCAACAACTTATGACGATGCGAAGGTTGTCTACAAGGAATACGACAATTATACGCCAAAAAACTGGAACGGAAAATATCTCGGCCTTACAACTGTTCGTGATGGTATAAGAAATTCTATGAATATACTTGCCGTTAAAAACCTGATGAATACAGGTTTAGAACCCAGCATTCAGTATCTTAAAAACTTCGGACTTACGACACTTGTAGACGGAGAATACAGAAACGGAAAGTATTTTACTGATAAAGTTCCGGCGCTGGCTTTAGGCGGAATAACAGACGGTGTTACCCAGCTGGAGGTTACGGCTGCTTACGGCACAATTGCAAATCTAGGCGAATATAACAAGCCGATTTTTTATACACAGGTTTTGGATCATAATGGAGCTCCTATTTTGGAGAACACACTTGAGCCTGTTCAAGTGCTTAAAAAACCTACGGCTTATATTCTAACGGATATGATGACCGATGTTGTTAAATCCGGTACAGGCACTCAGGCAAGATTCAGAAAAATATCTATGCCCTTAGCCGGAAAAACCGGCACAACTACAGATGCCAAAGACTTAACCTTTGTAGGGTACACGCCTTATTACGTAGCAGGAATGTATTTGGGGTTTGACCAGCCAAAGGAAATTTATCAAGACGACGGCTCTCATTTGCGTTTATGGCGAACAATAATGGAACAGATACATGAGGATTTGCCTGCTAAGGATTTTGAAAAACCTGAAGGCTTAGTTTATGCTACTGTCTGTAAGCTGTCGGGGCTTGTGCCTTCGCCTGATAGATGCGGTAATGTTCATAGGGAAATATTTGCGGCCGGAACACAACCTACAAAATACTGTACATCTCACGAGTCGGATGTTGTGCCGGAAGAAGAGCTGGACGAAAACGACCAGCCAATTAATTCGGAAGAAGCCGCAACGCCTTCACCCTCTGTCAGAATAATAGACGAAAATTATTATTTAGATGAGCAAGGTCAGCTTCATATGAGGACACCTAACCCAGCGCCCTCACCTACACCGGCTCAAAACCAAAGCGAACTGCCTAATACTCAGCAGCCTGCAGTTGCTCCGCCTCCAATAACGGAAGCTCCTGCTACTCCTGCTTTGCCGCAGGAAACTGCCCCGCCGCCGATACAGGAAATACAAACTCCGGAGCCTGCTGAACCTGTTGCGCCGGCAACTATGGAAGGCCAAGCAACTGTTGACTAAATTTGACATGTTAGATTTTAAAGATTTGTTAAGCAAGCAAGGAAAGCAGAGAACTGCCCAGCTATATACAAGGAGTGAGCTTTTATATGAAGACTAGATTTATTCTTGTTTTCTTATTGATTTTCCTGACATTAGGCGCTTATGCTCCTGCTTGCGTTTATGCTGAAGATTACGCTGTCTATCGCAGAAGATATAACGAATTCTTAGATGACAATATTACAAGGCTTGGAACATATATAGGAGAAAAGCCCGATTCCAACAATTATTTACAAGATACCTTTATGTATGATTTGGATAACGATGATATTCCTGAGCTTGTTATGCTCTATGACCGGCGTACTGGAAGAAAATCCAGAACATACAAATATGATGGAAATGCAGTTTTACCTATAAATAAAGATGCATATTCCCTTGAATCAGTACGTGGAAGCGGAATTATTAAAAACTTGCTTAACACAGTCCTTGCAAAAAACAATAACGGCAAAACTATTTTTATTTCGGAGGCTTTAAATGTAACTCAAGCTACCGGTTATGTTAAGGTTGACATGTTAATTACAAGTTATTCTATTTTAAACGGCACAAAAAACGAGCATAAAAAGGAAAAGCATGTAATCGAGCAACGATTCGACGGAGCAATTTTAATAGACGGAAAAGAGCAGTATGCGCTGTCAGGAACGTATGATGCTTCTAAAGCGCTTTCTAACGCAATCGAATCAGTGTGTAATGAGTATAGACAAGAATACGAAATCATTATTGATACGACAGGCGACTATGAGCCGCTGGATAAAAACAATACTCCAATGTACAGAGCCGGAAACATTATGAAACATTATGACGGCGTTTGGACAAATGTTGATAATAGCGGATGGGTTATTTTGCCCGATTTAGGTTATGGTGACATTAAGGTTTGCTCTTGCGGCAAATATATAACAGATTCAGGTTATGAATTGGAAAGCATAACCGGAGATGCTTTTGAACATTTAGAGCACCCCCATTATGAAAGCACTCATCCAGCTACCGATGCTTATAAGGAAGTAAAGTTATTTAACGAGCAGGTTAACAGGGCGGCTGTTAAGATTAACGGCCGATGGGGGTTCATAAGTGAAAAGGGAAGGTTTGTAATTCCTGCTATTTATGATGAGGTAGACAGCTTTTACGGAAACTCCGGCATTGCCGCAGTTATGAAAGGAGATAAATGGGGGTTTATCAAGGCAGACGGCTCTACCCTTATTCCATTTGTTTTTGAAGATGCCGTTAGCTTTTTAAGCGGCGATTATACCTTTGCAAAATATAACGGAAAATGGGGTCTTATAAATAAGAATTTTACTGCTATTGCCTTAAAGGGCATGGATGCATTAAAAAATGCTTTAGTAAAAAAAGAGACGGTAACTGTTAGTACTATTGTTGTAACTGCAACAGGTATTAAGATTGAGGTGAACGGTAAACCCATGCAGTTTACCCATCAACCTATTTCCGTAAATGGCGTTGTCCTTGTTTCTGCCGAAGATATTTTTGGCGCATTAGGCGCAAAATGCAGTTATGAATCCGGTGATACCATAGTAGTGGCAATCAAAGGAGACAACACCGTTACGCTTAAGCTCGGCAGCAACATTGCCGATGTAAACGGAATCGGATACAAGCTGGATATAAACCCCGTTGCCGCCAACGGAAAATTAATGGCGCCTGTTAGGTTTGTAGCCCAGGTCTTTGGTTTTGGCGTAGACTGGAATGACAAAACTAAAACAATATTAATAGATTAAGCGCACAATTGCTTTATAATAAGTGCCTTATTTTTGTTGGGTTGCATATTTATTTTAAACGTCTGCCGGTTTTTTCCATAAAACTACTCCCGTCCTCATAATCATTTAAATTTATTATTGCATAACTAAATATATTATTCTATAATACATATCAATTATTTGCCAAACAAAAATTATAACAAGGAAAATATTATGTCTATTGAATATATATCTTTAAATCTACCAGACATGGTAGCCGAATACATTAAAAATAAAATACTTATTGAAGAAATCAAACCCGGCGCACATATTTTAGAAACTCAAATTGCAGATGAGCTGGGCATAAGCCGTGCGCCTGTAAGGGAAGGGTTAAGACAACTTCAAAGCCAGGGGCTTATATCCTTCATACCACGGCGAGGCAACTTCGTTAAAACCTTCACAGATGAGGATATTAAAGAAATATTTGATATAAGGCTATCCCTTGAAAATGATATTCTTAAAATATTAATAGAAGAAAAGAAGTTAACATCTTACGATTACTCAGAGCTTGAAAAAATGATAAACCAAATGGCCGAAATAGCCGAGGAAACATCCAAGCCTTATACCGAAAGACTGATTAACATTAACCGCATGGATATTAATCTTCATAAATATTTATGGAAAGCTTCCGAAAGCGAAAGGCGGGTTGCTCTTTTATGCGACTTATACTGCCAGCTTCAGGTTGCTATGATATACGATACAAAGTACACAAACAATCTGCTTATGACAGCAACAGATCATTTCAGAATACTTAACGGCCTTAAAGCCTACGATTTAGAGCTTACCAAGGACGAATTACGCAAACACATTATATCTATTTAGCACAATTAACC
>CAZEYG010000129.1:0-6112 GCA_964516575.1 uncultured Defluviitaleaceae bacterium | reverse complement strand
GCCTCGTCATATTTCGCAAGCTCTCGAAGGTTAAAGACAGCAGCGTTTAGCTTGTCGGAAACGGCGCCTTCTTCTGTCAAAAGGGACAAGGCAAGCCCCGAATGTTTTATAAGCCGCTCGCTGCTCATAAGCACGCTTCTTCTTTGGGCCAGCTTTTCTTCTTCGTCGGGTTTTAAGGCCGCTCGCTCAATTTCTTCTTTTTCGTATGTAAGCATAGCTATAGTTCGTTCACGGTTTTTGTCGTCGCCGGTTATTTCAAGCATTTGGCTGTGGACGACCTTGTATTCTCTGATTTTATCGGCTAAAAGCCTTTTAAGCTCGTCTATTTTGCCACTGGCTAAAGCACAGAAGGTGTCTATAAGCTCTATGTGTTTTGCCGGGTTTAAAAGAAGCTGGTGTTCATGTTGGGAATGTAAATCAACAAGGGCGCCGGATATTTTTTTTAACATACCAACTGTTACCGTTTCGCCGTTAATCCGGCATTGGGATTTTCCGCTTTGGTTAACCGAGCGGACAATAACCAAAAGATTATCCTCGTCAACAGTTATACCAAGCTCATTAGCGACCTTAAGCCCGCTGGCATCCGCCTGAAACACACCCTCAACAAGCGCCACATCGCCGTGTTTGCCGACTAAATCCTTGCCCCCTGTTAACCCAAGCAAAAAGTTAACGGATTCAATAACCATTGACTTTCCAGCGCCTGTTTCGCCGGAAAGAATGTTAAGGCCGTCGTGAAGATTAAGCTCTGCCTCTTTTATTAACGCTGCGTTTTTAATGCGAAGGTTTTTAAGCATAAAACCCACCGCCTTCTTTCTTAGATTTCCTTTAACCGGGCCGCAAGAATCCCGGCCTTTTTCTCTGTTTTAACGGCGCAAAAAAGCGTATCGTCTCCAGCGATTGTACCAAGGGCGTCCGAAAAACCCATAGCGTCTATAACAGCGCCTACGGCCATTGCCGTGCCGGGCAGTGTTTTAATAACAATCAGGTTTACGGCGCAATCAATGGAAACAACACAATCCTTAAACACTCTGATTAGCCGGTCGTTTATTGCGCTTTTGCCGCCGGACATAACGGAATATTTTTGCCGGCCGTCGGCCAACGCTTCCTTTATAAGACCAATCTCACGAATATCCCGTGATACTGTAGCCTGAGTAACGGAAAAACCAAGTCTGTTTAGCAGAATCGTTAGTTCTTCCTGGGTTTCTATTTCGTTTTCAGCAATGAGCTCCATAATTTTGGAATGTCTGTTTATTTTCATGGAAAACCTCCTAAAGAGCCGCTAACGCTGCCCTACCATCTTTTGCCTAAGTATGTCGTAAAAGCCCATGCCGGTAGTTCTTATAGTCGTTGTATAGTATTTGGATTTTTCTATAATGACGTTTTGACCGTCATTTAAGACGGCGGTGGTTCCCCCGTCTAAGGTCAAAACGGCGTCGTTACGTTTGTTTTCGGATATTCTAAGGTCAATAACGTCGGAAGCGGATACAACAAAAGGCCTGGCATATATCATATGAGGGCAGATAAACGTTATTGCTATCATTTCCGAATCCGGCTCCAAAATCGGACCCCCAGCAGAAAGGTTATAAGCCGTTGAGCCTGTTGGGGTCGAGATAATAATCCCGTCGGCACGGTAGCTGTCTATATATTTGCCGTTTATGGTTAGGCTAATAGCTATCATTTTGGATAAAACACCTTTAGCTATAACAACTTCATTAAGGGCAATATTTGAGCTTTTGGTTTCTGCGCCAAAGACTTCCGCTTTAAGCATCATCCGCTTCTCGGTTTTGTATTCCCCAGCCAGTAGCTTTGAAAGCGACGTAAAAGCGCCGGATTTTTCCGCATCGGTTAAATATCCAAGCCGCCCAAGATTAAACCCTATAATCGGGATATCGTTTATAGCCGCTTTTGCCGCCGCCCGAAGCATAGTCCCGTCGCCGCCTAGGACGACTAAAAAATCAGACTCTGAAAATATGTCCCCTTCTTTACGCTCATCGGAAACCTCGGCTGAACAGCCGTTGTTTTCAAGCCAAAGAGAAATGTCCCTTGAAAAACTAATACTGTCCGGTTTTTTTGTATTAATAACGATTCCGGCTTTTTTCATTTAATCACCTTTTAGTAGAAAACAGCTTAAGTATTCTATATTCCCCTTGCCCCCTGTAATCGGCGAGGGCGTAACACCAAGGGGCTTAAACCCATGCGCCGAAAAAGCGTTAAGCACTGATTGAACAACTTTTTCGTGAACAGACTTGTCTCTGACGATTCCGCTGCGGCTTAAAAACTCACGGCCTGCTTCAAACTGGGGTTTTATTAGGCAAACCACAAGCCCGTCCGGCTTTATTATCTGCTTAATCGCCGAAAGCACCTTTGTTACGGATATAAACGAAAGGTCAATAGAGACAAAATCAACTGGTTCGCCGGTAATATCCAAGGTTATATCCTTTGCGTTTACATTTTCGATGTTTATAACACGGCTGTTTGTTTTTAATCTTTCATCAAGCTGGTTTGAGCCGTTGTCTATGGCAAATACTTTTTTAGCGCCGTTTTGTAAAAGACAGTCGGTAAAGCCGCCGGTAGAAGCGCCAACGTCGGCGCAGACAAGGTCTAATACGCTAACCCCAAAATGGCTTAGCGCCTTTTCCAGCTTATATCCGCCTCGGCTAACATAAGCCGTTTCAGGCAACCTAACGTTAATGTCCCAATCGTTTAGAACCTTTGCCCCGGGGCTATCAACCTGCTTTCCGTTAACTGTTACAAGCCCCTTTTCTATAAGCTCCTTAGCGGCGCTGCGGCTCATTTCAAACATTCCGGAAACCACCAAATCAAGGCGGTTTTTATGCTCCATGGCTTTTAAGCAGCTCCCTTATTTTATTATACACGCTTTCGGCGTCAATGCCATACATTTTAAATATTTCGTCCCTTGTGCCATGCTCGATAAAACCTTCGGGAAAAGCAAAGCTGTGGAAGCATGTACACTTAATTCCTCCGTCGGCCATATCCATAAGTAACTTACTGCCAAATCCGCCGTCACGTATATTATCCTCCAGCACAAAAACAAAATCAAACCGGCTAAGATCACCAACCAAAAGCTTGTCCACCGGGCTTATGAACCGGGCGTTATAAAGCATCGGCGAAAAGCCCTCTTCCTTTAGCCGTTTATGGACGGCGTATGCTGTATCAAACATTACGCCAACGGATATTATTGCTATGTCATGGCCATTCTCTAAAACCTCACCTTTGCCATACTCAATAGCAGGAACGTTCTCGGAAAGTAACGTAGAGCAAGTCCCTCTAGGATAACGAATAGCAACAGGTGAATTAAGGTTAAAGGCATAAGCCAGCATTTTTTCAAGCTCGATTCCGTTTCGGGGCGCCATAACTGTCAGGTTAGAAATATGGGATAAAAAGGACAGGTCAAAAACGCCTTGGTGGGTTGCGCCGTCAGCCCCAACTATACCGGCTCTGTCTACGGCAAAAACAACCGGCAGATTTTGCAGGCAAACGTCATGAATAATCTGGTCGTAACAACGCTGTAAAAACGTTGAATAAACGGCAAACACCGGCTTATAACCGTTTTTCGCCAAAGCAGCGGCAAAAGCGGCTCCATGGGCCTCGGCTATACCAACGTCGAATATCCTTTCAGGAAAGCGCTTTTTGAATTCGTTTAACCCTGTGCCCGATTGCATAGCGGCGGTTATTGCCACGATTTTTTGGTTTTGCTCCGCCAGCTTAACAATAGCCTTACCAAAAGCGTCCGTATAACTTTTCCCTTTTTTAGCGGTCACAGCTTTGCCGGTTTCGATATTAAAAGGCTCAACACCGTGGAAAATATGGGGCGCACGTTCGGCGTTTTTATAGCCCTTGCCCTTTTTTGTGTATACATGTAAAAGAACAGGGGCTTCCATTTTTTTAACCCGCTCAAGAACGTTTATCAGCTCTTCAATATTATGCCCATCAACGGGGCCAACGTACTTTATACCCAGCTCTTCAAACATCGCCCCAGGCACAAGTAAATAACGAACAGTATCCTTAACCCGCTCCAAGGCGTTTGTTATACCGCCGCCAACAACGGGGATTTTTTTGATAAACCGGCTGATGTCGGCTTTTGCAACAAGGTACGCAGGCGCAGTTCGTATGGCGTTAAGCATTTTCGCTATGCCGCCAACGTTTCGGCTTATGGACATTTGATTATCGTTGAGAATAATTATAAAAGGTGACTGCCGCTCCCCGGCGTTATTAAGCGCTTCAAAAACAAGGCCGCCGGACATTGCCCCGTCACCTATGACGGATATGACGCTGTAGTTGGCCTTGTCTAAATCTCTGGCGGCGCAAAAGCCAAGCCCAACGGAAACAGAGGTTGAGCTATGACCGGCGCAAAAAGCGTCGTGTTCGCTTTCCTCTGGCTTAGGGAATCCGCTTAGACCCTTGAATTTTCTTAATGTGTTAAACATATTAAGACGGCCTGTCAGTATTTTATGGACGTAACTTTGATGACCAACGTCCCATATTATTTTGTCCGTTGGGCTGTTAAAGCAATAATGCAGAGCTACTGTCAGCTCAACAATACCTAGGTTAGAGCCGAGATGCCCGCCGGTCTTTGATACGGATTTTACTAAAAACTCTCTTATCTCGCCGCATAAAGTATTAAGCTCATTAATATCCAGCCGCTTAACGTCTGACGGTGAGTTTATATTTTTAAGGTATGTCATTTCTTATCTCCTGAACTTTGGTTTAATCTAAGCCTTTCATGAAAATGTCCCGGGCGATTTTTTGCGCCTTTTGGGTACTGTCGGCGCCTTCTAAAACGATAGCAACGGCTAAAGTCGGGTTTTCAGCCGGGGCAAAAGCTACAAACCAGCCGTGATCCTTATCGCTTTCGTTTTCGGCTGTGCCTGTTTTACCTGCTACGGAAACACCTTTTATTTTAGCCGTTCCGCCTGTGCCGTTTTCTACAACCTGAACCATCATTTCTTTTATAGCAGCCGCTTCCTCGAAGGTAAAGGTTTGGCCGAGAATTTTAGGCAAAACTTTATCCTTAACCGTGTTGTTATAGGTTTTAATATAATCAGCCACGTATGGTCTCATCATAAGGCCGCCGTTTGCTATAGCCGATGTTACCATAACCATGTGAAGTGGTGTAACTAGCGTTCTGCCCTGGCCGATTGAGGTTTCCACAAGCTCACTTGTACCTGATGTTTCGTCCAAAACAAAAGAGCTTAATCTATAGTCTAAAAGAAAATCATACGGCTTGTTAAAGTATACCCTTTCGGCAGCGGCTCTAATAACCTCCGGCTGAAGTTCCGTACCAATTTTTGCAAAAAAGGTATTACATGACAAGGCAAAGGCCTCATTAATGTCAACAACCCCATGAGCCTTTCCATTATAACAGTGAATGATCTTATTTTCAAATCGTTCTTTTCCAGTACACTCGTAGGTGTAGTCGGAATATCCTGGCAGGCTCTCCATAGCCGCCATTACCATTAAACTTTTGAATATTGAGCCGGGGGGATAAAGCCCTTGAGCCGCCCTGTTTAAAAGGGGGCTGTTGTCCGTATCGGCTTTTAGTGTTTCCCAGTTTTCCATAAGACTGTTTGGGTCAAAATCCGGCTTGGATACCATTGCAAATATTTTACCCGTTGCTGGCTCCATAACAACCGCCCCGCCTTTGCTTCCATCCATAGCGTCGTAAATAAGCTGCTGTAACCCGGCGTCTATTGTTAGAGCCACTGTGTTCCCCGTAACCTCAAAACCTTTTGTAACCTCCATAATGCGCTGGTATGGCTCCAAATCAGGTTTGTTTAGCTGGAAGTTGTATTTGGCCTCTACTCCCGATTTACCCATGTCGTAATAACCAACAATATGGGCATAGGCGTTGTGATAAGGATAATATCGTAAAAAAGCGTCCGCTACCCTTTCGCTTTCTGCGAGGGTAACGTCGTTTCTGTCCACAATCCGCCCTCGGCGAACAGTATTGTCAACCACCTTAAGCCGTGGGTTATATGGGCTGGCGATAACCGCCTCCGCATCAAAAAACACAAAATTAAAAAGGTAAAGCATAAGTATTATAAACAGCGCAAGAAACACAATAAACACAGCACGAATGTTTTTTTCCATA
>CAZEYG010000128.1:0-6119 GCA_964516575.1 uncultured Defluviitaleaceae bacterium | reverse complement strand
CGCCGCTATGGCGTCATTACGGCATTTCTTTGCGTTTTGGCCGGAATAAATCGGCCCAAAACGGTTAAAGTCTGCGATGCTAAAACCTAAAAGACTTATTTTAATATGGCACTACAAAAAAACAGATATTATAGCTACAGTGAGAAAATCAAAGCAAATCATATGAAATGCTAAGATTTATATGGCTTTTTCCTGTGAAAAGTGAATTGAAAGATTGCACAAGTCTGTATCTGTCTATACAATTAAATTGTAAAAATATTAAGCTTATATCTAATTCTAATATGATAATGAGGAATAGGATAATGCAAAAATCGAATATGGGGGCTATATATAAGCAAATAAAAGAAGATATTGTTGAGGATATTTTAAGCTCGGTTTATACTCCCGGGGATATGATTCCCACACAGGCGGATTATGCCCGCAAGTATAACGTAAGCCGCCTGACAGTCCGCAAGGCAATTGACGACTTGGTTTTCAAGGGCATTTTGCGTTCTGAAAAGGGCAAGGGAACCTTTGTGTGTGATATAGTAAGCAACACCTATAGCTACAGAAGACTTACGGGCTTTACATCAAATGTCGTTTCAAAAAAGGTTAAAACCAACTCAAAGATTCTTAGCATTCAAGAGATAAAGGCGGACAAACGCCTTTCTGTGAAGCTAAATATTCCGCCTGAAAGTGATGTTATTTTGATTGAGCGGCTGCGTTATACAAACAACATCTGTGTTTCATTTCAGCGCTCCTTTTTAGCAAAACATCACGTATCAAACATAAACTTTTATTCCGAGGATTTGGAGTTTGGCTCTCTTTATGAAATACTGCAAAAAAAGGCAGGTTTTGTTATGACGTTTGTTGATGAGCATATCCGGGCTATCCGGGCAACAGAGCAAATTGCAAAATACTTTGATACCGAAGAAGGTGACCCTGTTTTGTTTACAACCAGAGTAGTGTTTAATTCACAAAATGAGCCTGTAGAGTATTGTGAAAATTACGATTCCTCTGACGTAAACGGCATTTGGGTTAAATCATTAAATATCTAGGGGGTGGCTAGGCTGAACAGAGAAGATAAAATACTAGGCTGCCTTTTAGGCGCGGCTATTGGGGATGCAATGGGCGCCGCTACTGAATTACGGACAAAGTCCATGATTTTGGAGCGTTTTGGTAAGCAGGTGCGTACATTTTTAAATCCTCCCGATGATACATTTGCCAGAGGTGCAGCACCTGGCAGTGTAACTGACGATTTCAGTCTGATTTATAGCACAACAAAAGCAATCTTAGAAAACGGCGGCGTAATTGATGATCAGGCGGCAAAAAACGCCTTGCTTTTATGGGCCGCTGATGAAAGTTTTTACAATAAATACGTAGGGCCAACTACCCGGGCAGCAGTTGACCGGCTTAAAGGAATCGAAACTCCCAACTACTACGACTTTATTTGCTGCGATAACGCAAAGGCCACAAATGGCTCCGCAATGAAGATTGCTCCGGCAGGATTTTTTAACCCCGGAAACTTAGAAAAAGCCGTTGAGGATTCTATAATTATTTCTCGTCCAACCCATAACAATAACCTTTCTATTGTAGGTGCTTGTGCAGTTGGTGCAGCAGTCAGCGAAGCAATGAAGCCGGTTTCGGATATTTACTCGATTGTGCAGGCAGGTATTTATGGAGCAAAGCTGGCCGAAGAGCAAATAAAAGGCAACTGTGCTGTTCTTGCGGGCCCTGATGTTATTAAGCGGATTAAGCTAGCGGTATCTATAGGCATAACATCGGATTCCTTAGACGAAGCAACTACGGAAATTGCCGATATTGTGGGCTCGGGGTTACATATATCAGAAGCCGTCCCGGCGGTGTTTGGCATTATTGCAGCCTCAAAGAACGCTCCCATGGAGGCTGTAATAGGCGCAGTAAACATCGGCTCTGATACTGATACAATTGCTTCCATGACAGGAGCGATAATGGGAGCTTTACACGGACATAAGGTTTTTCCGGCTGAATATCTGGATATAATTGAAAGCGTAAACGGTTATGATTTACGTAAAATGGCAAGGGACGTGGAGAATGCATTAGCCCGTTAAAGGAGGGGTGATAGTGGCTGTTTTAAAAACGTTGCCTGAAAAGAAAAAAGCTAAGTTTTCTATAGAGCCTTATCTTTATTTGTTGCCGGCTGTGTTGTTTTTTACTGTTTTTTCCTTTTATCCTTTTGCCAAAACAATAATTAGCAGCTTTTTTACGCTAACAGCAAACGGTCAAGTAAAAGGATTTGCGGGACTAAATAATTACATTCAGGTTTTTCGTGACCCCAATTTTCTAAAGTCTATTGGCAACACAGCAATATACGTTGTTTTGGCTTCGCCGGTATCTATTGTAATTGCTCTTGTTTTGGCAATACTTTGCAATAAAAAGACCCGAACCTCCTCTATTTACGAAACAATGTTTGCGCTGACAATGGCAATGTCAACCTCCGTAACAGCCATGATCTTTAAAATAATGTATAATCCCAAAATCGGCATAATTAATAAGGTTCTGATGACAAAAATCAACTGGCTTAACGACCCGGCCGTATCAATGGCAGCGTTAAGTTTTATATCCGTTTGGATGAACATTGGCTTTAACTTCCTGTTTTTGCTGGCAGCTATAAGAAACGTGCCGGATTCATTACTGGAATGTGCAGAGTTGGAAGGCGCAAACTTAATGCAGCGGGTTTGGAATATTATTCTGCCGCTTATTTCACCCACAGTGTTTTTCTTAATATGCAGCTCGTTGGCTAAAAACATTATTATGGCCGGGCTTCCGATAATTTTAACAGAGGGCGGCCCCCAAGGCTCAACGGCCACAATGATTTACTACATGTACAAACAAGCCTTTGGAAGCTCAAACTACAACAGCGCTTATGCATCTGCAGTTATCACCTTTGTGTTTTCACTGATTCTTATTCAAATCAGCTTTTACTTTGAAAAGAAGGGGGTGCATTACCAATGATAGACGGCAGAAGCAAGAAAAGAATAATGTCTGGTTTACATCAAGCATTCTGTATTTTGCTGGGGCTCTTGATTGTTTTTCCGATATTTTACGCCGTATCCCTTTCGTTTATGGAGCCTAGTGAGATTTTAAACAAAAGCATTAAGCTGCTGCCAAATTCCTTGCAGCTTGCCAACTATCAAATGGCTTTGCGGCTTACTAAGCTAGGGCGGTATATGATTAATTCATTAATCATTTCCCTTATTTCCAGCACAGCAAGAGTTATCTTCGGCAGTCTTGCGGCCTTTGGTTTTGCATTCTTTGACTTCCGGGGCAAAAACTTTTTGTTTATGCTGTGTATGACAACAATGATGATTCCCGGCGATGTGGTTCTAATATCCAATTACAAAACAGTGGCATCCTTACATTTGACTGATACATACCTTGGCATGACGATTATTTTTCTAGTATCTGTGCTAAATATATTCATGATTCGCCAGCATTTTCTAAGCATCTCAAAGGAGCTTTTTGAGGCGGCTAAGGTAGACGGTTGCAGTAATTTTAAGATTTTTCTGCAAATCATGTTACCTGTTTCAAAGCCAGTTTTGGCTACTGTGTTTATTTCTTCATTTGTAACCGTCTGGAACACATATCTTTGGCCAATGCTAGTCACAAACAACGACACCATGCGAACGGTTCAGGTAGGCGTCACTATGTTGAATTCCGCTGACGGCGGAACGATTTATGGTCCCATCATGGCTGCGTCAACCCTTGTTCTAATCCCTACAATCGCTGTGTTTGTAATATTTATGAAGCAGATTGTAGGCGGAATGGTTGCCGGGTCTGTTAAAGGATAAATAAAAGTAGTATTATTATTATTTTAGGAGGATATTATGAAAAAGAAAATTAAAGCATTATTAGCCTTTACAATAACCGGTATTTTATTAGCTGGCTGCGGTCAATCAAACCAGCCGGCAAGCAGCGAAAGCGCAACACCGGCAGCTAGCCCGGTACAAGCAGAATCTTCTGCCGCTCCCGCTTCTCCTGCCGCACCTGCTGCACCTGCCGAGCCAGTTGAAATCAGCTTTTGGCACCACATGGAAGGTATTAACGCCGAAGCACTGGAGGATACTTGCAAGGCATTTAACGAAACCCTTGGCAAGGAAAAAGGTATTACTGTTGTTCCCAGCTTCCAAGGCACAAACACCGGCGAGAAGCTGAACACGTTGGCACAAGCAGGCGACTGGAAAAACTTCCCCGATACATGCCAGGTTACAAGCGCAGCTATACCGACTATTTATAACTATGACCTGCTGTTTACGCCGGAAGAAATGTACGCCTCGGGTAGTGATGTAATTCTGCCAATAGAAAACATTATACCAAACAACGCCCGTACATTTACTTACAAAGGTGAGCTTTTAGCAATGCCCTTTTCTAACTCAACAATTTTGCTGTATTACAACAAAGACGCATTTGCCGAAGCCGGTATAACCGCCCCGCCTAAAACTATTGCTGAAATGGCAGACATTGCTTCTAAGCTAGTTACTAAAAGCGGCAACGACATAGACCGTTATGGTGTTGAGGTTCAGGTTAAACGTTATCAGCTTTCCAACTGGGTTGGCGGCGAAGGTGACTTTAACTTCCTTGGCGACAATGAAGGCGGACGTGCTGATATGATGACTAAGTTTACATTCGGTCAAGACGGCTCTTTAATGAGATATCTGGACGAATGGGAAAAGGTTATCGCTACCGGCGCTTACAAACCTATTGAAGATAACATCAACGAAGAATTTGCAATGCAATCAACTGCTATGGCGATTATGTCATCTGCAAGAATCTCTAAAGTAACAGAGCTTGTTAATAATAACTTCCAATGGGGTACAGCTCCATTACCTAAGGTAAGTCAAGGTGATAAAGGCGGTGCTGCCGTAGGCGGCTCCGGCGTGGTAATGTTTGACAACGGTGATGCAGCCAAAAAACAGGCTGCTTGGATATTTACCCAGTATTTAGGTGGCGTGGACGCACAAAACATTTTCTGTCAAAAAAGCGGATACATCCCTATGAACTACACTGTTTATGAATCTGATTCATGGAAAAACTTTGCTGCTCAAAACGACAAGGTTGTTGCGGCTGTAGACCAACTCATGGCTTCAAACCCCAACGTTCAAGAACCATTTGATTTGGTAACAGGCGAAGTAAACAGCATTATCGACGAAGAAATGACAAAATTTGGCCAAGGCCAGCAAGACAAACAAACTACTCATGACAATATCGTAAAACGCTGCAACGATAAGATTGCTGAGTATGTAGCTGTAAACAAGAAATAATGACCCACCCCGTCGCAAGCGGCGGGGTATTAATTTAGGGGCAAGCTCTTAATACTTTAATTTTCAGAGGTTTATATATGATAAAACTGGTAATAACCGATATAGACGGTACAATCGTCGGCAAGGACGAAATCCTCCATGATGAGTTTATTGAAGCCGTAAAGACATTACGCCAGAGAGGTTTAGAGTTTACCGTTGCAACGGGCAGAGTAGCTGAATTTGTCACAGGTTATGTGGAAAAGCTGGGCATAACAATACCCTATGCTGTTGGAAACGGCGGAACAATCCTGCAAAAGGAAAAAATCCTTCTGCGAAAAACCATACCGCTAAAGCCTCTTAGAGTTGTTATTGAAAAAGCCGATGAAATGGGCATGTCATTGTTATACGGCATTGATGGTAAGGACTTTGCGTATCGTCTGACGGAATACGTTTCCGACCAGCAGCAGAAATTCGGCCGCTATGAAAACCCCAGGCTTTTGCAGGAGTATGACTGGGATACTATCCGAATTGATAAGCTCATTGTAATGGCAAAGGTGCGGGACGGCAGCATTGATGTAATCGAGGATTTATGCAAGCAACTTCCCGAGGAATTCTACTATAAAAGATACGCAAACAAAGCGCTTGATATTTTACATAGAGACGCCAAAAAAGAAATTGCCGTTGTTGAACTGGCTCGCTTATGCGGTCTTTCTATGGACCAGGTGCTTATAGCTGGCGATGATTTGAATGATATAGAAATGATTCGGTGCGCCGGAATTGGTGTTGCTGTGGCAAATGCACAGGAAGTTGTTAAAGAAGCGTAGTATTATGTTTGCTCTAATGAAAACTATAAAGTCTTAA
>CAZEYG010000127.1:3232-6151 GCA_964516575.1 uncultured Defluviitaleaceae bacterium | reverse complement strand
ATTATGATGTTTTCAGACGTTGTTATCGGCGTTTCTAAGTCTAAGTTTGAAAGAGTTTTGGACGAATATAAAGAGCACAAGGGGCTTTCATCCGACCTTGATCTGTCCGTTGAAGATTTAAAAACTATAGTTGACAAATTCAAGGCTCTTTATAAAGAAGACCAAGGCAAGGATTTCCCAGCTGACGCAAAAGAACAGCTTTACGAGGCTATATGCGCCGTTTTCCGTTCATGGGACAACCCAAGAGCCTTTATCTACAGACGTATGAACGACATTCCCTACGATTGGGGTACAGCAGTTAACGTTCAATCCATGGTATTCGGAAACATGGGCGACGATTCCGGAACAGGTGTTGTATTTACAAGAAACGCCGCTACCGGAGAAAACAAAATCTACGGCGAGTACATGATAAACGCTCAAGGCGAGGACGTTGTTGCAGGCGTTCGTACTCCAAAGCCATTTGACGAATTAAAGGTTGATATGCCTGAAATCTACGACGAATTCAGAAAATACGCCGATATACTTGAAAAGCACTATAAAGACATGCAGGATATGGAAATCACAATTGAGCGCAAAAAGCTCTACTTCCTCCAAACCCGTAACGGCAAAAGAACAGCTCAAGCCGCTCTTAAAATCGCCGTTGATATGGTTGCCGAAGGTCTTTTAACAGAAAAAGAAGCTATTATGAAGGTAGAGCCTAAACAGCTTGACCAGCTTTTACACCCAACCTTTGAAGCCGCCGCTCTTAAATCCGCCAAGAAGATTGGTAAAGGCCTACCGGCTTCTCCAGGCGCCGCTACAGGCAAAGCATATTTTAACGCCGAGGACGTTAAGGAAGCTGTTGAAAAGGGCGAAAAGGCCGTTCTTGTACGTCTTGAAACAAGCCCGGAAGACATCGAAGGCATGTTCCTTGCACAAGGCGTTCTTACAGTTCGTGGCGGCATGACCTCTCATGCGGCGGTTGTTGCTCGTGGTATGGGCAGATGTTGTGTATCCGGCTGTGAAGAAATTAAGATGAACGAAGAAGAGAAATATTTTGAATTAGGCGGAGAAACTATTAAGGAAGGTGACTTCATTTCCTTAGACGGCTCAACCGGTATTATTTATGTTGGTCTTATTAAAACAGTTACGCCTGAAATATCCGGCGATTTTGCTAAGTTTATGAGCTGGGCCGACGCCGCACGTACATTAAAAGTACGCACAAACGCCGACACTCCAAAGGACGCTCAAAAAGCTATTGAGTTCGGCGCAGAGGGTATTGGCCTTACTCGTACGGAGCACATGTTCTTTGAAGAAAGCCGTATCCCGAAAATGCGTAAGATGATTTTATCCGATACAGAAGCAGAGCGCTGTGCCGCTCTTGACGAGTTGTTGCCTTTCCAAAAAGAGGACTTTATCGGTATTTATGAGGCTATGGAGGAACGTCCTGTTACTATCCGCCTTTTAGACCCGCCGCTTCATGAGTTCTTGCCGAAGGAAGAGGCCGACTTTGAAGCTCTTGCAAAAGACATGGGTAAACCTGTTGCCGAATTAAAAACAAAGGCTCAAAACCTTCACGAGCTTAACCCAATGATGGGTCATAGAGGCTGCCGCCTTGCGGTTAGTTATCCTGAAATCGCTAAAATGCAGACAAGGGCGATTATTGAAGCCGCTATTGCCGTTAAGAAAAACAAAGGTTACAATATCGTGCCCGAAATAATGATTCCTCTTGTAGGCGACGATAAGGAGCTTCGTTTTGTTAAGGAAATTATCGACGTTACAGCTAAGGAAATTATCGAAAAGAGTGGTTCAAGCCTTGAATACATGGTTGGTACAATGATTGAAATACCAAGAGCCTGCTTAATCGCCGACGATATTGCAAAAGACGCCGAGTTCTTCTCATTTGGTACAAACGACTTAACACAAATGACCTACGGCTTGTCCAGAGATGACGCCGGTAAAATATTAAGCGATTATATCGAGAAAAACATCTACGAAGGCGACCCAACAGCACGCCTTGACCAAAAGGGCATGGGTCAGCTTATGCAGATGGCCGTTGAAAAGGGCAAGAAAACAAGACCAAATATCAAGCTGGGTATTTGCGGCGAGCATGGCGGCGAACCTTCAAGCATTGATTTCTGCCATAGAATCGGTCTTAACTATGTTTCCTGTTCACCGTTTAGAGTACCGATAGCTAGGCTTGCGGCTGCTCAAGCGGCGATCGTAAACGGTAAGTAATCATGAAGAGCCTAGGTCTTATGCATATTTATTGCGGCGACGGCAAAGGTAAGACAACGGCGGCTGTTGGGCTTTGTACCAGAGCCGCCGGAAACGGCCTTAACGTTTTGTTTGTTCAGTTTTTGAAAAGCTGGCCTACCGGCGAAATTGCTGTTTTTGAAAAGCTGCCGAACGTTACAGTGCTTAGAAGCAAAAAGCCGTTTCCCTTTACAGATAAAATGACTGACGCACAAAAAAAGGAGATAACCGATATTCATAACGGGCTTCTTGCGGATGCCGTAAAGATATATGACAAGGGCGGCTGTGACCTTTTGGTTTTGGACGAGATTATTTCAACATATAATTACGAATTTGTGGATAAAAGCGCTGTTGATGTTTTGCTTGCAAGACACAAAGCCCTTAAAAAGGGCACGGAGCTTGTTATTACCGGCCGTAACCCAAACGAGGATTTTATTAACATGGCCGATTATGTATCAGAGGTTAAGAAGATAAAACATCCCTTTGACGTGGGTATTATGGCAAGAAAAGGTATTGAGGATTAATATTTTCATTAAACTAATCTGACTAGACCTCTTTAAGAGGACTAGTCAGATTATCAACAACTAATAGACCTTTGAGAAAAGGTCTATTTTAATTGCCTTTCATTACCAAGCAACACAGACGCAAGCATTTCAGCTAACGGCTCAATAGCGTTAAAGGCCT
>CAZEYG010000127.1:0-3222 GCA_964516575.1 uncultured Defluviitaleaceae bacterium | reverse complement strand
TGTGTTTGTTTGTGCGCCGACTTCAACAAGCAGTGATTTAGGCATCAAATGCAGGCTGTAGCGGTATGCGTTTAAATATATTTTTCTGGCTATACCCGGATAAGTATTGTTTGCGGCCATCTGCATCTGAAAGCTAAACGCCAAATTGGTTTCAAGATTAGGGTTGGGTAGGCTTGAAATAGGGGTCAGAACGCCTTTTTCATAAACCTTACTCAAGCCGTTAAAAAACATAATTTGCGCCGTGGGTTTGCCGTTTACCTCTGTTACAAGACGTCTGTCCTCTGCAACGCCGTCACGATGAAGGTCAATAACCACCTCTATGCTTGGGTTTTCAGCCAAAAGCCGCTTGATTTTCGGCTCCATGCGTTCATAAGCGCCCAAAACCTGTGACTTTCCGTCAACAACGTCAAAGTTTCCCACAGTATAGACCGCTTTTATATTATACCTTTTATTTAACAGCTCACAGAGCCTTTTGCTAAGGCCAACAACCCCCTCCGATTTATCCAAGCTGTCGCTGAACATTTCGTTGGAATGTGTGTTAAAAACAAGCACCTTGGGCCCCCCATCAGCATTATTAATCCGAAGATCGGCGGCGGCAAAGGTGTCTATATTAAAATCTGCTTCTGTAATATCCGTACGTTTGTCTACAGTATATAAGTTAGCTTTTAAGGCCTTAATATCCTTAAGGCCGGTTAGACTTTCCATCGTCAGAAGCTGCTCGTGAAACTGGTTTTCGCCGGTTGTGTTATCCGCCTCCGGCTGGTAAATTACATCGTTTATGCCTATTATTCCATCATCACTATTACTATGGGTGATTGTATCCTCAATAGTGATTTCTTTATAAGTTTCAACATCCTGTCGTGTGTCCGGCTCTTCTGAATTTGAATAAACCTCAGCGGAATCATCCTTTTTATCCTCATCGCTGTAGTAGCTGCGAATATTATCAAGCTGCTGTGAGTAACTTTCAATACCGATATTTTCCGAATCTTCTTCTCCGTTATTTATGTTAAAGGTTGTAACATAATCGTTTTGCTTTTTCGGCGACAAATCCGACGGCTTTAAGGAAAACTTTATGCCGCCGCCGCTTAAAGGGTAGTTCGGCATAGTTTCATACAAAAAAAGCTGCCCTACTATTACATCCTCAGAAAATGCAAATACGGCAACCAGTATTACTATAGATACTATGATTCCTTGCGCCGCTTTTTTCAGATAAAAAAGCAAGCCGTTTCTGTTTTTCATACGCCATCTGCTCCTTGGCATAAAGCCGCCATATTCTCTGCATATAATAAAGTATATGTTTTGAAAATAGCGGTTATGCCGTAGAGCCAAGGGTTAAAAAATAAATTCAAAAATAGATTTTAACGGAGCTGGTCTAAGATTATATCTTCCTTTGGCGACAAAAACAGTTTCTCGCCGTCGTTTACAACAAGCAGCGGAAGCCCAACCCTTCCGGCTTTTTTTATCTCGTCAAAGATTGGGGAGTTGTCTCTGTACTTTAAGAACAGTTTTAAGTTTAGCATATTTTCCGTGATGTCAGCGTAGGCGAATGTAATGTTATTAGATGAAAGAAACTCTTTCACAGGGGCACATTCTCCTCAATGTTTGCTGCCGAATAAAACAATTTTTTTCATAAGTGTTTTTCCTTTCCGTAATGTATTTTAATATTTACTATTTTTCCATATATACGTTATAATGTCAATTGTGTATTATAGCTAATTCGATTGAGAATTGGCTGTAGCAAGCTGCTTGCGTAAGGTGATTTGCGGCTTGTTTTTGGCCGAAACAGCTATAATAAGACCACCATGTAACCTTGACAACCTTCTAAATCTACATTATTCTAAGTTAACAGAACTCTTAGAAACAGGAGGCTTTTGAATGCACAACATTGAACCGGAAAACAAAATAATGCTCATAGATGGCAACAGCATAATAAACCGTGCTTTTTACGCCTTGCCCCTTTTAACCGACAAGGAAGGTAGGTTTACAAACGCCGTCTACGGTTTTTTAAACATACTTTTAAAGCTGTATGATTCAGAAAACCCACGTTACATGGCTGTTGCATTCGACCTTAAAGCTCCAACCTTCCGCCACGATAAGTTTAAGGAATACAAGGGCACAAGAAAATCAATGCCTGAGGAGCTTCGGCCGCAAATTCCGCTGCTTAAAGGGCTTTTGTCTAAAATGGGCATAAAAATATTTGAAAAAGAAGGTTACGAGGCCGACGATATTTTAGGTACGTTAGCCGTAAAATGTCAGGAGCTTGGATTAAAACCTGTTGTTGTTTCGGGAGACAAGGACCTTTTGCAAATTGCGTCGGATGTTATACGAATAGTTATCCCAAAAACAAAGGCCGGAAAAACCGAAACAGAGCAGTATTATGCGGCGGATGTTATTTCCCTCATGGGTGTTACCCCAAAGCAGTATATTGATGTTAAGGCACTTATGGGTGATACGTCCGATAATATTCCCGGTGTGCCGGGTATCGGGGAAAAAACCGCTCAAAAAATTATTATACAATTCGGCTCGATTGAAGCCGCAATAGAAGTCGAGGAACAAACTCCGGGAATAATATCGCCGAAAAAAGCCGGTGAAAACATTATTAAACACAAAAACGACGCAATATTAAGTAAAGAGCTTGCCACGATATTTTGTGACGTGCCGATGCCGTTTATCTTAGAAGAAACCATTTGCGACGAAATTTTTAATAACGAAGCTCTGGAGGAAGTAAAAAACCTTGGCTTTAAGAGTATTGTGCCCAGATTTTCTAAAAAACATGCCACCTTTCAGCTTACCCTTGATACATCCGAGGGTTATACTGAAATTACAGGCCGTGAGGGTTTAAACGCGCTTGTTTTACGTTTGTTAAAGGAAAAGGCTGTCGCCTTTAGTCTTGTTTACACAGACGAAAAACTTCCGCCGGCAGGTGCGGCTTTTTGCTGCGAGAGTATACCTGCTGCTTTTGTAAAGGCTTCCGATGATTTTCCATTTTTGGATATACTAGCCGGATTAAGCCCGTTTTTGTTAGGTCAGACTTCTAAAATCATGCTTAATTCAAAGCGGGATGCCGTTTATATGGAGCGAAAGGGTTATCCTATTGAGAATGTAACTTTTGATTGCTCTTTGGCCGGATATATTATTAATTCTTCAAAAAACTACTACGGTTATGAGGTTATTGCTCTTGAATTTTTAATCACAAGTTATCCTTCTGCTGTGGATTTGTTT
>CAZEYG010000126.1:0-6211 GCA_964516575.1 uncultured Defluviitaleaceae bacterium | reverse complement strand
AAGGGTTTTTAAAAGTATTCTCACAATTTTTTTGAAACTTATTTTCAAATTACCATTGAAATTGTGTAATTACTTTTCAAAATTAATACGCTAGGAGGAGGTATACATATGAAACTGGTTGTGGAAACAATCAAAATCCGAGACGTGCAGTTCAGTGAAAAAACCTGCTTTGCAGACGGCATTATTTATATAAGTAAGCAAGATATTTTAGAGTTTGTCAAAAGTGAGCAATGCTTTGACGACATTAATATAGATATTGCCAGACCCGGCGAAAGCGCCCGCATCGTTCATGTTGTTGACGTTGTTCAACCCCGCTGCAAAATAAACGGAAGCATAGACTGGCCCGGAGTTCTTACCGACGAATATGAAATTGCCGGCAAGGGCGTTGCAAGAGCAGTCGACGGCATGGGAATTGTTTTATGCCAAAACAATACTTATTGGTCGAGAAAATGGGGCGCATTTGATATGAGCGGCCCTTGCGCCGAGCATACGCCATACGCACAAATGCCGGAGCTTATTTTAGAGCCTATCGCTCCAAACGCAGATTTTAGGGATTACAGAGAAGCAATCAGAAGAGTTGGTTATAAAGTCAGCATACTTATAGCAAAAGCTACTTTGGGTTTTCCTGCCGATACTACAGAAGAATTTAACAACGAAACAAAGTATCCTAATTTGCCAAACATAGCGTATTCTTACCAAATATATTCAAAGCAATACGATACCGTTAATTATAGAGAACCAATGTTCTACGGCAACGCAATACCCGACAGCTTTCCGCTTATAATTCAGCCGACCGAAGTGCTTGACGGCGCAATATCACCTTGCGGCGGTTTTAGATGTGTAACAACTTATGAAATTCAAAACCACCCTGTCATTGTAGAGCTTATGCGTCGGCATGGCAAAGATTTAAATTTCGCCGGAGTAATTATTACTGTAACATCGGTTGAAGCAAAACACAGATATTTGGTTTCAAAAATGGCGGCAAATATTCTGAAAGAAGTGTTCCATGCCGACGGTCTCATTGTTACAAAGGGTGTTGGGGGTGCTTCTACGCTTTGTGTAGGCGCGATAGCAAGCGAAGCAGAAAAGCTTGGAATAAAAGCTGTGCCCATAATTCAAATTTTAAACTCACAAAGCAATTTATCTACAGAATGCTTAATCAGCGAGCAAAATGTAGATTCTATTGTTCAATCAGGCACATATTACCATTATTACAAGCTTCCGCCTGTTGAAAAGCTTTACGGCGGCCCACAGGATACTATTTATTTAAGCGGTGACGACGGTGTTATTGGCGGTCATATTCTTGCAAGCGGAAGTCCGGCTATCGGTGAGGTTGATTCGTCATGTATGAAGCATGTCGGTATGATGAGCCAGGTCGGAAACTCATTTGGTAAAGGCGTAGATTACTAAACTTTAAAAGCAAAGGAGTGATAACATGGAAAAAAGGAAATGGCGAGCCGTATGCTTTTTAAATCAGTTTTTTGGGCAAATTGGCGGAGAAGAAAAAGCCTCCGTTGGGTTCAGCGTATTAAACACGCTAGTCGGCCCGACCGTTTTGTATAACGCCCAGCTTGGCGAGGAATGTGAGATTGTAGGCACAGTTATTTGCGGCGATAACTATTTTGCGGAAAATGTTGAAAAAGCCGTTGCCGAAGGTGTAGAGCTTGTTAAAGAGTTAAAGCCGGATATATTTTTTGCAGGCCCTGCATTTAATGCCGGAAGATACGGTATAAGCTGCGGAAATATGGCTGCGGCCGTTGGTAAACAGCTTGGCATACCTACCGTTACAGGCATGTACCATGAAAATCCGGCGGTTGAGCTTTTTAGAAAACAAACCTATATTGTTAAAACAGGAATACTTTCATCTGAAATGCGGCATGTTGTGCCAAAAATGGTTAACTTAGGCTTACGACTGCTTAAAGGCGAGTCTATCGGAAGCGCTGAAAAGGAAGGTTACATTAAACGTGACGTTATTTTAAACGAAAAGCAGGAATTTAACGCAGCAACAAGAGCCGTAAACATGGTGCTTGATAAAATCCACGGCAGAGAATTTGTAAGCGAGCTTTTACCGCCAAAATTTAACTTGGTAAATCCGGCACCACCTGTTTCCGACGTATCAAAAATTAAGGTTGCAATGGTAACTGACGGCGGATTAATTCCGCAGAACAATCCGGATAAGCTAAAACCTAACGCAAGTGTAACATGGGGCTTATATAACTTAGATGAGCTGTTAAACAACAAGCACTTTGTTATACATAGCGGTTACGACGGAACATGGGTTTTAGAAAATCCTTACAGGTTGTTTCCGCAAGATGCTTTAAAAGAAATGGTTGAAGAAAACAAGCTGGGAGCACTTGACGAAAACGTTTATGTTGCATGTGGCAATTGTGCATCTGTTGCGGCTGCAGAGGAAATAGGCAGACAAATATCAGAAAAGTTATTGCAAAACGGTGTTCAGGCTGCAATCCTTACATCAACTTGAGGAACCAGCACTCGTTGCGGGTCAACGATAGCAAAGGAAATAGATAGAGCCGGAATACCCGTAGTACAAATTGCAGCAGTTGTAGATATTGCATCTTCTGTAGGTTCATCAAGAATACTTAGGGGTTTTGCAATAACGTGCCCTGTAGGAAACCCCGGCTTAAGCTCTGAGGATGAAAAGGCTTCACGCAGCCGGTATATGGAAAAGGCTTTGGAGATGCTGCAAAAACCCGGTAATTCAAAGATTATCGAGGACGTCAGGTAAGTTTTATTTGTCTTAAACGCTTAAAAAACACCATTGTATTGATTGCTTTTGAATACTTTAAAATATATAATAACCTTATCTATTACCCCTTTGACGGAGCCTTGTGGCTCCTAAAGGGGTTTACGGCGGCAAAATTAATTACATATTTAGTGCCACCGTAATATCAAAAACAATTAAAGATGGTGATATTTTTTGGAAGTAAATCCTACCGTATTTTCATACAGAGTTTTGGAAAATAATCATCTGCTGACTAAAACCGAAAAAAAGGCAGCAGAATATATGGAAAAAAATCAAGAAAAAATGATTTATTTGGCTATTACCGAGCTTGCAGAAATGAGTAAGACAAGTGAAGCAACAATTATAAGAATTTGCCGCAAACTTGGTTATGACGGCTTTCAAGATTTAAAAATCAGCATTGCCCTTGATTTAGTAACGCCGCAAGAAAGAATTCACGAAGAAATAAAACCAACAGACGATGTTAATTCGATTATCGAAAAAAGTATAGACGGTATAATTCAAACACTTACAATGACTAAAGGTGCGTTAAGCCGTGCAGACATAGAGAAGGCTACGGAGGCTGTGCTTAGGGCAGACAAAATAGTTATTGTAGGCTGTGGAAATTCGGCTTCCATTTCCCTTGACGCACAACATAAATTTATGCGTATAGGGCTTAATGTTCATGCTTATTCAGACGGGCATATGCAGATGATTGCCATTTCTTCTTTAGGGCGAAAGGATGTTGTTATTGCTATATCACATTCCGGCAGCTCTAAAGATATTGTGGATGTACTTAATTTGGCAAAGCAAAAAGGTGCAACTACTATAAGTATTACAAGCAGCGGCACATCACCCGTCACAAAATTTGCAGACATAAGGCTTTTTACTTATTCACAGGAGACTAAATACCGTATGTATGCTTTAACCTCTCGAATTGCGTCACTTTCGATTATTGATGCAATTTATATCGGAGTTGTTTTAAAAATGGGCGATTCGGCACTTCATAACTTTGAGTCACTTGAGAAAGCTCTTGTGGTTAAAAAATATTAGCTTTCTTCAAGCATTACGCTAGTAGGAGGAATAGTATGAAAAACTTGCTTTTTGGCGTGGATTTTGGTACGGGAGGTTGCAAAGCAACCGTAATTGATATATTAGGAAACGTAAAAGCTACAGCATTTGAAGAATATCCTTCGGAGCATTACAAGCCGGGCTGGTCTGAACAAAACCCGGAGCTTTGGATTAAAGCTTTTATAAATACTGTTAACAAATGCCGTGAAAAACTGGGGGGCAGTTTTGATGGATTGTTAGGCTTGGCTCTTACCGCTTCTACGCATAATGCTGTTTTAATTGACAATGGCGGAAATGTTATACGCAATTGCATTATGTGGAACGACCAAAGAAGCGGCGACCAATGTGAGCGTTTAAGAAAAGATTACGGAGAGACTATTTTCAGCATAGCTATGGCAAACGCAACACCTACTTGGACTTTACCACAACTTATGTGGGTTAAAGAAAACGAGCCGGAAAATTATAAAAAAATCAGCAAAATTTTGTTTACTAAGGATTATGTTCGTTCATATGTTACAGGGGATTTTTGTACAGACGTTGTTGATGCACAAGGCAGTCTTTTGTTTGATGCAGTAAAGGGCAAATGGTCAGATGCGCTTTGTAACATGATTTCCTTGCCAGTCACTTGCCTTCCGGAGGTTATGGCTTCAAAGGTTATAGTCGGCTCTGTAAGAAAAACTGTATCTGAATTAACAGGGCTTCCCGAAGGCCTACCTGTTATTACAGGCTGTTCGGACACTGCAGCCGAGGATTTTGGCGCAGGTGCTGTCAGAGAAGGACAAATAATAGTTAAAATGGCTACGGCAGGTAACGTTAACATAATTTCAAATACTGCAAAGCCACATCAAAAAACCTTTACATACCCCTACTCTGTTGAAGGCATGTGGTATACCGTTACCGCTACAAACAGCAGTGCCGCTTCATATCGCTGGCTTCGTGACAGCTTATATTTAACCGAAAAGCAGCAATATGAGCAAAATGGTGAGGACGTTTACCGTCTTATGGACGAACACGCAGCAAGTGTCCCTGTTGGCTCGGAAGGGCTTTTATTCCATCCTTACCTTTTAGGCGAACGCTGCCCTTATTTTAATCCTAAAGCAAGAGGTAATTTTTCTGGTTTAAGCATGATGCACAATAAGCGCCATTTTTCAAGGGCGGTTCTGGAAGGGGTTGCATTCAGCCTTTACGATTGCTTTATGGTGCTTTCTGACTTTAATAAAAATTGTCAGGACATACGCATAATCGGCGGCGGAGCAAAAAGCCCTCTTTGGTGCCAAATAGTTTGCGATACGTTCGGCCTTGAGGTTAAGTATCCTAAAAATGCAGAATCATCGTTTGGTGGTGCACTTTTAGCAGGCGTGGGTGTTGGTGTGTTTAAAAGTGAACTGGAAGCATCAGATACATGTGTGCAAATTGAAAAAAGTTATGTTCCGAATATGGAAAATCACGATAAATATTTAAAACTGTTTTCTGTATATCAAAATTTAGTTAAAGCTTGTTCACCTGTTTGGGATGAAGCAAGTTTGATATAGCAGTATAAAACTTTAGAGCCTGTTCAATGTCTCGCTTTTAGTGGGTTTTCGAGGAAACGAATACATTGGACAGGTTCTTTGGGTGACATCCCTAACAAGCGATAATCCTGTCTCACTTCCCTACTTGCAATAACGTTGATACCAATCCCCTCTTACACTACCCGCAGCACTGATACGTCAAACGTATACTCTAGATTTATCAGCTATACCTGCCCTTGCAGCTTTCCGTTGCACCTTTCAGCGTGCCCTTAGGGTTTTCCTTGCAGTCGTATCTTGCTGCCCAGCGGCGACCAAACTCTCTTCTGCCAACATGGACATACAGCTCAGAGGTTTCGGACTTGTAGCTGCAATAGCCCAAAGATACGGCTCTTTCAAGGACAGCTTTCCAAGCCATGATACCGTAATGTCTTTTAAATGTATTTTATCTATAGGTTGATATAGAATACTTATATAAATATACTATTGACAAGAACGCAATAGTGTGTTAGTGTATTAGTACACATCGGAGGTGGTACTATGCAATTATGGGAACGGTGGAGGCTGGCGCTGGACGACAGAATGCCGATTTACCGTCAAATTATAATCCAGTTTAGCCGGGCATTCGTCAGAGGAGACATTAAACCTGGGGAACGTATCCCGTCCATCCGGGAGTTGTCATCATTGTTGAAAGTAAATGCGAATACCATACAACGTGCTTATCAGGAAATGGAGCGAGATGAGTTGATTAACAGCAAAAGGGGTACAGGATATTTTTTTACGGAGGATTTACAAATGGCTGAAGAAATACGCAAAAAACTTGCAACGGAATCTCTGTGCCGTTTTGTTGAGGAAATGCGCGCACTTGGCTGCACAGATAAAGAAATAATAG
>CAZEYG010000125.1:0-6234 GCA_964516575.1 uncultured Defluviitaleaceae bacterium | reverse complement strand
TAGCCGGATTGTTCAGAGAGTTTAACAAACATTCAGACAAATGCAGGTTTTTAGACTGCAAACATATAAACGAGCCGGACTGTGCCGTAAAAAATGAAGTAGGTAATAGTATAAATCAGGTTCGCTATAACCGCTACGTAAGTATTTATAACGAGCTTGAAAGCTAAAGGACTAATATGATAGCATTATTAATATGTAACGGGTCGATTGCCGATTATGCATACATAAAAGAGCAGGTAAAAGAAGCCGGGTTTGTTATTTGCTGTGACGGAGGGTTGAAACACGCCGAAGAGCTGGGCCTAACGCCGGATGTTGCTATAGGTGATTTTGACTCTGCGCCAAAGGTTTTGATTGATAAATACAAGTCCGCAGGCGTTCCTTTTCTGACTTTTCAGACCAAAAAGGATTTAACCGATTCCGAGCTTGGCGTTAATTATGCTTTAGAGCGGTCTTATGAAAAGGGAATTTCAGAGGTTGTTATAATCGGCGGAACAGGCACAAGACTTGACCATACTTTAGCTAATGTGCATCTGCTTCTTGTGTTACTTAAAAATAACATGCCTGCAAGGCTTTTAGACGAACATAATTCAGTGAGGCTTACAGACAGCAGGCTTATCATATCAGGCGAAAAAGATAAAGTTGTATCATTTATACCTCTTACTGAGGAGGTGTCGGGAGTTTATACGAAAGGTTTGGAGTATGCTCTTTTTGGCGATACGTTAACTATCGGGCAAACGAGAAGCATATGTAACGTAATGACAGGCAGTGAAGCCGAAGTTAAAATTGAATCCGGGCTGCTGCTGGTTATAGAAGCTGCCGATTAATATTCTTGTATAAGCCTTAAATTTAAAAATATGAGGCTTTGCAGCTATTGACTACCTACATTTCAGTATTGTATAATTGAGATGATAAAATTTTCTCATGTTTTATTATTATTATTATTAATTTTGGAGGTAATTTTTATGGAAAGAGTTTTCAATTTTTCAGCCGGGCCGTCCTGCTTACCTTTAGAGGTTTTGGAAAAGGCTCAAAAGGAGCTTGTTGTTTACGGTAACACAGGTATGTCTGTTATGGAAATGAGCCACCGCTCCAAGGTTTATATGGAGATTATCGAATCGGCGGAAGCGCTCTTCCGTGAAGTTATGGGCGTTCCTGAGAACTATAAGGTTCTGTTCCTTCAAGGCGGCGCAAGCCTTCAATTCAGCATGATTCCTTTTAACTTAAACAAAAACAAAAAGGCAGATTATGTTAACACAGGCAACTGGGCTTCTGTTGCTATTAAAGAAGCGAAACGCTTTACCAAGGTTAATGTCGTTGCTTCCAGCGAGGATAAAACATTCTCATACATTCCCGAGCTTGACAAAAGTAAGTTCGACAAAGATGCAGATTACTTCCACTATACTGTAAACAACACAATTTATGGCACAAGGTTTTCCTTCTATCCCGAAACAGGTAACGTTCCTCTTGTTGGCGATATGTCCAGCAGTATTCTTTCAGAAGTTTACGACGTAAGTAAGTTTGGTATAATCTATGCCGGCGCTCAAAAGAACATCGGCCCGGCCGGTCTTACAATCGTAGTGGTTCGTGACGATTTAATCGGTCATGCTGTTGAAGGAACACCTATTATGATGGATTATAAAACCCATGCTGAAAAAGGCTCTATGCATAATACTCCTCCAACCTACGGAATCTACTTTGCTAAGCTGGTATTTGAATGGGTTAAGGCTCAAGGCGGCGTTTCCGCTATTCAAAAGATTAACGAAGAAAAAGCTCAAATTCTTTACAATGCAATTGACGAATCAAAGCTCTTTAAGGCTCATGTTCAAAAGAAAGAGGACAGATCTCTCATGAACGTTCCGTTCTTTACAGGGGACGAAAACCTTGATGCTGCTTTCTTGAAGTTGTGTACGGAAAACAGCCTTGTTAACTTAAAGGGTTACAGAACAGTCGGTGGTATCAGAGCCAGTATGTATAACGCTATGCCTATAGAAGGCGTTAAAAAACTTGTTGAATGTATGCAAAAGTTTGAAATGGAAAACAAATAATTTTTTATCATACTAAGTATTTCTAAGGAGAGTTATTATGTTTAAAGTTTTAACATTAAATAAAATTTCCAAAGTCGGTCTTTCGCAGCTTCCTGAAAATAACTACGAAATCCTCAACGAAAGCCCAGCGCCCGACGGCATACTGCTTCGCAGCTTTAACATGCACGATATGGAAATGCCTTCAAGCCTTTTGGCGGTTGGCCGTGCAGGCGCTGGTGTTAATAATATTCCTATAGATAAATGCTCCGAAAAAGGTATTGTTGTTTTCAATACCCCAGGCGCAAACGCCAACGCTGTTAAAGAAATTGTTATGTTTGCTCTCTTAGTATCCTCCAGAAAAATTTACGAGGGTATTAGCTGGACCCAATCCCTTAACGGCCAGGAAGGTGTCGCCAAAACTGTAGAAAGCGGTAAAAGCGCATTTGTCGGCCCCGAAATAATGGGTAAAAAGTTGGGTATTGTTGGCCTTGGCGCTATCGGTATGTTAGTTGTCGGAGCGGCAAACGGCCTTGGCATGGAGGTTATCGGTTATGACCCGTTCCTCGACAGAAGCGGCACAAGTGGATTAACTCAAGTTGACAGCTTAGACAAAATATACGAGCAATGCGACTATATAACACTTCATGTTCCGGCTACAGGGGATACTAAGGGCATGATTAACGAAAACACTATTAAGAAAATGAAAACCGGCGTTCGTATAATTAACTTCTCCAGAGGTGAGCTTGTAAATAACGCAGACATTAAAGCAGCTTTATCAGAAGGCAGCGTTTCATGTTATGTTACCGACTTCCCAAGCGAAGAGGTTTTAGGCGTTGACCATATTATTACGATACCTCATCTTGGCGCCTCAACTCCCGAATCAGAGGAAAACTGTGCTGCTATGGCCGCCGCCCAATTAAAGGCTTATTTGGAAACAGGAAGCATTAAAAACTCCGTAAACTTCCCGAATACTGAGCTTGGTGAGGTTAAGGGCAACAGAATTTGTGTGCTTTGCAAAAAATCCGACGGCGTTTCAGAGGTTATTTCAACAGCAATAAGCGCCAAAGGCCTTAAAATCGACAACACGGTTACAAGCGCAAGAGGTGACTACCAGTATTCTGCTTTTGATGTAACAGGTGATGTTTCAGCCATTAGCGCTGAATTAGAAGCTGTTTCAGGTGTTTTGAGAGTTAGAGTTTTATAATTTATGAAACGGAGAGATGAAGTTTATGTCAACAGTCAGACCATTTAAGGGAGTACGCCCGGAGCCTAAGCTGGCCGAACGTGTAGCTGCTTTGCCATACGACGTTATGAACAGCGACGAAGCAAGGGAAATGGTTAAAGACAACCCTTATTCATTTTTACATGTAGATAAAGCGGAAATAGATCTTGACAGAAGTATCGACCTTTATGACGACAGAGTTTATGAAAAGGCCGCCGCTAATTTCAAGAAAATGATTGCCGATAACGTTCTTATTCAAGATAACGCCCCGTGTTTTTATATTTACAGGCTTACGATGGACGGACGCGCGCAAACAGGTCTTGTTGCCTGTGCTTCCATTGACGAATACATGGAAGGCAAAATCAAAAAGCACGAGCTTACAAGAGCCGATAAAGAAGCTGACCGTATCCGCCACGTTGATGTTACAAACGCAAACACCGGCCCAATATTTTTGACATACAGAGCTAAGGCTGAGATTGATGAAACTATAAACAACTGGGTTAAAAACAATAAGGCTGTTTACGACTTTGTTGCAGACGACGGTATCAAGCACGAAGCATGGTCTGTTGACGACCCAGCCGTTATAACAAGCCTTCAAAAATCCTTTGAAAGCGTACCAAGCCTATATATTGCAGACGGACATCATAGAAACGCTTCAGCCGTTAAGGTCGGCCTTAAGCGCCGTGGCGAAGGGGATTACGACAAAAACGCCGAATTTAACTACTACCTGGCGGTTATTTTCCCTGACGAACAGCTTTATATAATGGATTATAACAGAATCGTTAAGGATTTAAACGGCCTTTCAGACGATGAGTTTATGGCTAAGGTTAAAGAAAACTTTGATGTTGTGCCTTCAGAGGACGGTAAGCCTGAGAATCTGCATAATTTCGGTATGTACATTAACGGCAAATGGTATATGCTTTCTGCAAAGCAGTCTATTATATCCGACGACGTTATTGAAGCGCTGGACGTTTCAATACTCCAAAATTATGTTTTGCAGCCCCTTCTTGGTATCGACGATCCAAGAACAAACAAACGCATTGATTTTGTTGGTGGTATGCGTGGCCTTCAAGAATTGGAACGCAGAGTTAACAGCGGCGAGATGAAGGTTGCATTCGCTATGTATCCTACATCTATGGATGAGCTTTTGTCCGTAGCTGATGCAGGAAAGATTATGCCTCCTAAGTCAACATGGTTTGAGCCGAAATTACGCTCCGGCCTTTTCATTCATTTACTTAGCTAAAAACAATAAGCACTAGAATAAATATGCTCCCTTTTGAAATAATAAATACGAACATGTTTCGTATTAAAATTATTGATGAAGGGAGTGTTTTTTTATGAATAAATCTACTATGGGGCTTATCGCCGGCGGTCTTATCGGCGCAGCAGGAGCAGCCATTATTATGGGTGACAAGCGATCAAGAAAACGCATTGTACGTGACACAAAAAGAATCGCCAGAAGAGCGTCTGATATGATGTAATTTATCAAAACCTGTTATCAGAAAAAGCATAATATTCCTCTCCGTATAGTACAATATATTAATATAAACAAAATATGGGGAGGAATATATTTATGAAGTCGGATGCAAAAGGTTCTAAGCCGATTGTAACAGAAGAAAAACATTCACAAATTACATCCTTAATATCCGGCATAGCTATCGCCTACGCTATAACCTGCATTATTTTTATCGGCTATGCCATGCTTATTACATATTCGTCGTTTACAGGCAAAAATTTGCCTTTGGTTGTTACAGTTACGAGCTTGGTTGCTGTAATAGTAGCGGGATTTGACGCAGCAAAGGGAGCCACCAAAAGAGGTTGGCTTTGGGGCATAGCAGCAGGGCTTATTTATGCCTTAATTCTAGCTGTTATTGGAACATGGGTTAACAAAGGTTTTACATTCGATTCTAGAACAATTACGTTACTTATACTCTCTGTAGCTGGAGGTGGTCTTGGAGGCGTTATCGGCATAAATCTAAAAAAATAAAAAGGCCCCACTTCTTCATTATAAAGAAAAAGTAGAACCCTTAAAATAAGGAGCAAAGGCATACATTGTTACATGGTTATGAAAAGCATTGTTTTACATATTAATTCAAGCCAGCAAATTATGTCAAAGTTTTTCATTGTTAATAATACCATTTGCATCTTATTCTAGCTGAAAATTTTAGTATGTCAGAAGCCAAATGGTATTATTTTAATGAAGAGTATTATTTTAAAATTATACTGAAGAACATATGCATTCAGAAGTTCCTGCCGCTAGAACGCTTACTTAAACCTGCTATCTTAGAACAGGTTCTTAAAGTACATGTATGCTTTGCATGAATAAATACAAAGCATAAATGTTATTTTGGTGTAGATTAAACCTTAACTTGCATTAAATAGCAGTATGAGTAAAGCATACTATTTTGTGGAGAGGAATCTCGCAAACAGAGCCAAGCCAGTTATAGCCAAAGTAATTGTTGTTGTTGTTGCCGCCTCCGCAGCCACCGCCACATCCACAACCACAGCCACAACCGCAGCCACCGCCATAGTTAGGGCCGTTGTTAATAGGCGCAATAAAGCCGGCGCCGCCCCAATTATTGTAGAATTCTTCACCTAAACATGCACTGCCTACCGGACAAGCAGGCGGCATACCAATATGAGTAATCAGCCTGACATTGCAGCCAAAAATACCGGCTAATGTGCCTGTGAAACCAGAACCGGAAATGCCGCCACTTTCAGTAAAGATAGTAACTGTTTGACCAATATACCTAGTTAAGCTTTCAATCAAAATTTCATTCATAAATGTTGTCCTCCTTTCTTTAATCTTTAGTACATACTATGAAGGTTAGTCCAAAGTTGTTACACAATATTCCGACTGCAAAAATACTTTGCTGTCTAACCCAACAATCCTTTTTAAAATGGGAGTGGACATATTACGTCCACTATGCTAACATAACCCACATGAGACGAACAACATTAAGCCAAGAGATGAAATGCCCGGTCTGT
>CAZEYG010000124.1:0-6237 GCA_964516575.1 uncultured Defluviitaleaceae bacterium | reverse complement strand
ATGGTTACAAAAAACAGGATAATGACTGCTACCAACTTGTTCCAGATTAAGAAGCAGCCTCTGTGGTTAAGGATATATTTGATATGGCTATAAGCGGAATCAGCATATCGAATATTGTCCGCAATCTCAATTCGAGAGAAATTCTAACGCCCGTTGATTATGCGAGGGTGACTGGCTTACAGGGTAATTATGAACACGGAAATGGCTTGTGGAACACCCGGTCAGTTAAGTATATCTTAACAAATCCGACATACACCGGCGATTTGGTACAGGGCAAAACTCGATACAAAGCGGAGAATACCCACGAGCCGCTAGTGAGCCGTGATGTGTTTGATGAGGTGCAAAGGATATTTACGCACTCGCCAGTTATAACTAATGGCAAGACCAATACACCTAATGCTGATAATATTCTGAGAGGCAAGGTTATTTGTGGTTCATGCGGCAGTAAGATGCAGCGCCGCAAAGGGAGCGGTACAGGTGACTGGCACTTTTTCACCTGTATTACCAACAATCGCATGGGCAATGGGCATTGTACAGGGATGTATATTCGAGAATCTGATATTATGGCTGCTATGCGTTTAGAGATAGCCAGATATGTTAGGGGAAATAAATCTCTGGCTTCGGAACGTGAGTGCAACAAATCGACGTTGATGAAAAGGATGGAATGCTTGAATGACAAGCTTCAAGATATTTTAGACAATGCTCGCACCTTATATGAGCAATATGTAAGTAACATTATTTCTGTTGATGAGTATCTGGGGTGCAAAGGCAAACACGCAATTATAAAGACGGAGCTTTGCGACGTTGAAAGCCAAATATCGGCATTGGATAATGCACAAGAGCAATATCAGCTTTTTTGTGGGGTTAATCAAAGTAGGCATGGGTTAGAGCAGTTGGTAAACAAATATTTGAAAACCGCTAAGGTACACGCGGACAAACGATTGATATTTCTTTTGGCTGAATCTCACAAATTTTATGGGTATAACAGCTTGGTTTTGTGAAAAGCAGGCTGTATATTATAAAAAAGGTTCCCGATATCAAGCAGAGGTGCAGGTTTCGTGCGTTTGTATTACTCTTTTTCAAATAGGGGTCATTAATGGAGGGGGTATATGTCACAATCAGCAAAGGGGTGCCGTGGAGTAAATATGGTGCCCTTTTGCCCTTTTGAGTCATTTGACAAAATTATCAATATGTGCTATATTACAAGTAATTATGATTAATCATGAGGAATTAAGAAGGTAGGCGTCTTTATGAATGAACCATATATAACTTTAAATGACTTATCTGAAAAATTAAAGATCAGTCGCGCAACGATTGGGCTTCCGTTTGTGAAAATTGGTAGTGGCATTAGGTTTATTGAAAGCGATGTTATGAAATGGATACAAGAAAACAAACAGAAATAATGTTAATACTAAACGGAGTTGGTGATTGATGGCGAACAGCTCCAGTATCTATGTTGACGATTGCGAGGTGAACCGATTGAATTATTCGCCGTTAAGGTATCCGGGGGGCAAAAGCAAATTAGCGACTTTAATTTATTTGATTATGCAGAATACCGAAAATGACTGCCGAACATATATTGAGCCATTCGCCGGCGGCGCGGGGGTTGCGCTATCCCTGCTACTAGAGAACAAGGTAGATAAAATAGTTATCAATGATTATGACAAAGCCATTTACTCCTTTTGGAGAGCTATCAAAGAGGATACTGCTCTATTACTTAAGTTAGTTGCGGAAACGCCGTTAAATATTGAAGAATGGCGCAGACAAAAAGAGATTTATACAAACCAAAATCAGAAATACTCTGTAGAGCTTGGATTTGCTGCGTTTTATTTGAATCGGACAAACCGCTCCGGCGTTTTAAACGGCGGGCCGATCGGCGGCATTTCGCAATCTGGCAATTATCTGATGGATGCCCGATATAACCGATTAGAGTTAATTAAGCGGATAGAGAAAATTGCCGAACGAAAAAAAGATATAAGCGTGTACAACAAAGAAGTTCGCTCATTTATATCGAATATTATGCCGAGGCATCAGCAGCAGGCTTTTACATACTTTTACATACTTTGACCCACCCTATTATAAAAAAGGGCATGAACTATATAAAAACTTTTTTAAGCCTAATGACCATGAAGATATTGCTAATTCTATTACGCAAAATGTGCAATGTGATTGGATTGTCACTTATGACGATGTGCCACAGATAGAAACTCTATATCAACAATACACCATGCGAAAGATGGTTTTGCGATATAGTGTAGCGAGCACAAGTCCCGCAGGTTCTGAAATAATAGTTTTCAAGAATGCCCAATACTGTCCCAGTCCATCGCAACTAGAGATATATTCGGCTGTGAACTGTGTTCGGTCTAAATTCCGAATGTTATTCAGTTCTGTATTCTTTTCTTTGGAGAACTTTTTAAGCTCCTGTACGATTTGTTCTAATCTGAAATAATCCATAATAAAAAACTCCTTTATATTTTAGTTGGCGTATGTTACCATGTAATAAAACCCTAAGAGGAGGAAAATTACATGAAAAAATTTGTTGCCGGATTGCTCGTTGGTCTGCTCATTTCTACAACTGCCGTATTCGGTGCTGGTGTCATTAAAAGTGCTCAATACAATACCAATAAGGTAATCTTTAACGGCGAAACATTAGCGTTAAATCAGCCCCTAATAAGCGTTGTAGAGGAAGGTTCAAGCAATGCCTCAAACTACATGCCTGTTCGTGCTGTGCTTGAAGGTATGGGTTATACCGTTAATTGGGACGATACCCAAAAAGCTGTTGTTGTGGATAGCCCTAAGTCTTCTGCCGTGCCGGAATCAGTAACCTCAAACAATAATTTACAAAGTACCCAACAAACTAGTGAAACATGGCTTAAAGGTGAAGATATTGGCATTAAGTATGGTCTTACAATGGGGCCTACAAAAACAGGAAATGGGATAAGGATAGAAAAAAATGATATTCTAATCATAGAATCCCCTTATGAAAACCCTCCTTTATGCAAACTCATTAATGGTAAACTTCACTTCAATGAAGCTGAATTTCTGAAACTTTACCATGCTGCCGGATTTTAATATTTGCCCTCTATGGCTAACATAGAGGGCTTTAACATTTAAACCGTTCTATCGCCCCTTGATTGAATAAACCCTTGTATATTCGTGTCGATTGTGATGTAAGCTAAATCATTCGGCACAATCTCCACCTTATGGAATTGTCCTCTTGGTATGATTTTTTGTGCATTAACCAAGTAATCAGTAATATCCAATTCTGTTGTAATGCTAGCAATATAGGCTTTATGCTGTCCATTAATTTTCAATTCAAAGGCATTAGGATTTCCAAAAAAGTATATTCCCGGCGTTATCGTATGGTTATGGTCCGGTATTTAATGATTGTGTGTTATATCGTGCGTGTGGCTCATTCCGTGGCTGTGAGCATTAATGTAGTGCGTATGCTCCATATTGTGGCTGTGAGCGTAAATCTGATGCGTATGAGCCATACCATGCTCATGTGAACCTATAGTGTGAGTATGTGCCATTGGGTGGCTATGGTCGGGTAAAGTTATATTGTGAACATGACTTGGTAAGTCAATATAATGTTTATGTTCATACATTTCGCGAGAATGCGCCCATGCTGAACCCCATGCTACGGAACTTACAACTTCTTTTTTATCATTGACAATTCCTAAGAGTGTACCGGGTGATATACTGTGCATATGCTCACCACCCTGTTTTACAAAACTAAGCTGCGCTGTTTGCCCATAGTTTACACTTTCAATCCTTGATGTTGAAACATCTCCACCGCCGCTTAATGTTGAAGTGTATCTCCCGCCGCCATCATCTGTTGTAGTTTTACTGCTTGAACTTGATGTAGTAGAACCTCCTGATTGAGTGGTCGTTGAACTACTAGAACTACTCGTTGAACCTCCACCATCTCTTGTAGTTGTCATGCTGCTTGCGCCGGAAGTTTGACCGCCTCCATCAAATGTAGTTGTTATGCTACTTGCGCCGCTTGATGTTGTATTACTTTGGGATATGGTTTGACCACCACCGCCCATAGTAGCCTTGCTATAAATAAGCTCTAAATGGTGACAGCTCAATCTTACAGATAACTTTATTCACATAAATCATATCTTGCGAAATGAAGAAATTAAGTACCGCCCCATGAATTGTATCTGCATTGGCCTGTATGCTTTGGGCAAATATCTGTGTTGCTCCTTGCGAATAAGTCATTTCTATACGCTGACGGTCTGCCATATTAGCAACCGTAGAAGCTATATCCTGTGGTCGGTTGGCAATTTCAAGTGTAGAAGTAGTAACATCATCATAGTTATAATGGATTCCAGTAACATAGCTTTTGAACTTTTTATCAATGGAAATAATTTTACCAATTTCCGCAATATCAAAATGATTTTTCCCTAGTGTGATATAATCAACTTGATATTGTTCATAAGGCTCTTGCAACTCATTTAGCATAGCCTGTGCTGATTCTTTAAGGCTCTGTTGGTCTGTATATCGCCTGTCAACCCAAACACGTTCTATAATGCCGTATTGGTCAATAATGTGTTGTGGGCTTTGCAAATAGGGAAGATTGTTATTTATCTCTTTAATGCCTAGTTGGTTTATTCCTTCACCTGCGCCTAAAGGGTACAGCCTTGTACAAATATTTTGAGGGTCGGAAGTTTTCACCAGTTGCAACATATTTTTCTCACGCCATATATACATTTGTGGTATAGCGGTTACATCAATCATTTTTAGATTCAGCTTAAAGGGGTAACTTCTTGTGTCAAAAGTCCAAATATAAGGTTCTGTAAAGTTCTTTCCAATAGAGAATAAAGCAGAAAGTAAATTTTCCTGTTCCCACCCATATTCAAACTGTCTTTTGAAATCACACTCACCTAAAACCCAATGCTTTACAATCTGCTTAGACAACACATATTGAATTACATCTGCCGTATACATTCCAATGTTTCCAACAATGTGAAGCCCAAACAAAACATTATCCAATAACAACGCTAACACATGCTCGCATTTATACTGTACGCTGCCTGACCCATTCGTTGTGGTGACTACAGGCATAATTCTGTATAACTGCCCATTATCAAACCGACATAGTTAAAGGGCTTGCAAAATTCATTTTTATGGTCTGTATCCGGCAAACTAAAATGAAAGTAGTTAATAGAGTTGATTTTTAATTCCTCTGACGTATTAAATGCATTTTGAAGAAGGGCCAATTTCTTGAATCCTTTGTCAAATACTTCTAACATTTGTCACCGCCCCTTATTCAACATAGAAAAGGTAAATAGCGTCTGCATGACCGCCGCCCAATTGCACAGAAACTATTTGTTCTTTTGTAATATTGTTTTCTTCACAAAAACTGTTAAATTGTTTATCTGCATAGCCGTCTACCCCATAAGAAAACACTTTTACTTTTACCATATAATTCAATCCTCCAATCTGAAAAAACAAAAAAGCACGGAAAAGAAAGAGAATTAACTCTAACTTTCCCGTGCCGATTGTTCAGCGTCCACACCTCTACAGTGTAGGGTACTTATACTATATATTGTAGCATATAACCGCTAGCATATCAAGATGTAGTGTTTGATATGTGCAAATATTCTTTTAAAGCTGTTGTAAGCAATTGCGAATAATTTACGTTGTTTTCTTCTGCAATATCTTTTAACCATGCCGGTAATGTGATGTTAGTTTTTACGGCCCTGTTATCCAATTCATTCTTAACTAAATCAGGATAAACCGTAACAGGGGAAACAATATAACCCTGTGCTGTTTCTGGAAATATTTCCAACTCATTTGGGCTGTTTGCTTGTGGCATTTCGTCATTATCCTTTTCCATTTCGTACAAGTGATAGCCTAGTGCTTCTTTTGCCATTTTAGCGGCGTGTTCGTAGTTATCACCTCTACTTGTACAGCCTAGCACATCAGGAAAATAAATGCTATATCCACCGTCCTTACTTGGTTCAAATACTGCAAAGTATGTTAATTTACGCATAATATAAACCTCCTAATCTACACACAACAAACAAGGCTTTATAGCCCTGCTTGCTGCATGATACTTTTTAATGTTCCGGGGTCAATGTCTCCGGGGTGGTCTGATACGGTTACTTTACCCTTTTTAGTTGGGTGCTTAAATTGTTTGTGTGAACCGGGCTTACTCTTTAATTCGTACCAACCATCTTTATGAAGTATTTTTATTACCTCTCTGGCTTTCATTGTTTCCCCTCC
>CAZEYG010000123.1:0-6254 GCA_964516575.1 uncultured Defluviitaleaceae bacterium | reverse complement strand
ATCGTTTTCGGTAACATCTTCCGGGGTAAATTCCTTCCATGCTTCCATACTGCCCCACCAAATGATTGTGTGGATTTCACCTGGATTATCATAATTAACCCAAACTTCTTTAGATATAAATCCGTCATTAGCAGAAAGATATTTTGTCCAATACTCGTGGTCTAAATCTATCCACTCGTTTACCTTATCAGGGTCTGTCATGAATACCAAATGTTCTATTGGCTGTGGATCATCAAGAATATTAACGTCTGCAACATTATTCTCGTTAATAATAGTGAGCAGCTCTTCACAATATTTAACCGGGAGATATGATTTAGCAGTAGCTCCTTCGGCAGCCATAGAAACTAACATCTGTTGAATGGAAGCAGTGAGTTTTTCATTAGCTTTGCTTAAAAGCAAATTAGTTGCAGACTCAATTGACCAGTGGCTTAAACCAAGGGGGTTTGATATTTCTGAGTCTTTAGCTGATTTGTATTTAAGATAATTAGCCATAACTACAATAGCTTCTTCGTTTGTAATATAATTATCAGGTTTAAATTCACCATGGATATAGCCACTTACATACCCAAGATTATGGGCGGTTGATATGTCTCCATAGAATTCATGTGTAGTTGGAACATCTGAAAAATCAAAGCATTCGCCTTTCTGCAAACCAAAAATTTGGTTCATCGCAGCGACAAATTGTCCTCTTGTTATGCCTTCGTCTTCGGCGGCAAAAGACGGAATTGCGATTGTAAGTGCAAAAATTAATGTCATAAGCAAGGCTGCTAATTTTTTATTCATACTATAACCCCTCCAATTATATGAAAAACATTAACTCGCTCCATAGTCTGACTACCCGCCATTGCGGACGGGTAGTCAGGTTTATCTGCTTAATGCAGAAAATATTATTTTTCAAAAACTGTCTGTCCGTCAACTTCTGTCTGCAAAGCCTTAAGCGCTTTTTCAACAAGCTTTCTTCTAAGCTTCTTTTCTTCGGCTAACTCAAGAGTTGGGTTGCCAAGGGGATAAGGAATGGCAACTGCCGGCACTATTCTGTTAGCACCAACTGTAAGTGATATAGGAACAACTGTACAAATATGAACAACAGGTATTCCCGCACGCTCGATTTCTTTAACCATCGTTGCACCGCAACGAGTACAGGTGCCTCAAGTACTGGTTAGAATTACGGCGTCTACACCGTCTGCTACCAACTCTTTAGCGTATTTAGCAGCATATGCCTTTGAGCTTGCAACACTTGTGCCGTTACCAACAGTTGTATAGAAGTATTGATGCAGGCTGCCGATAGCGCCTTCTTTTTCAAGCTCGCGTAAAACGTCTACGGGGAGAACTCTGTCTGAATCCTGGTTAGCATAAACAGGGTCGTATCCGCCGTGAGCTGTTTCATATGTTTCGGAGGTTAAGTCTGTTACGCCGGAAATATCATACTTGCCGTATTTGGAAGCGCTGGATGATTCGATTTTATCCGGGTTTCCTTTTGGCACGATACCACCGGATGTAACAAGGCCGATTTTAGCCTTCTTAATATCCTTAACAGCCGGGTTAGGTTTAACGTTATCAAAAACAGGCATAGCGTATTCTGTCTCGAATTTTTCGCCCTTTAACTTTTTGATAATCATGTCCACCGCTCTTTTAGAGCCACGTTCTGAAACAAATATGTTCTTTCTTCTGCCTCTTGGTAAATAACCTTCTTCGGAAGCGGATTTAACTTCCTCACCTTTAGCCAGCTTAAGAATAAACTGAGCCAAAGCCGGAGCAGCTGTTCTCATAGAGGCTGCTGAATCACCTGTCGATAAGATGTAAACATCTTTTTTGAAGCTGTCGGCGCCCGGATTTTCTACGTACATGGCTGTAACAGCGGGTATATTAAGGGTTTCGGAAACAGCCTTTGTGATTTCGCCGCATGCCATACCATAACGGCCGGCGTTAAAAGCAGGGCCTGCTATGAATAAGTCTGGGTTTTGCTTCTTTATCATATCTAAAACAGTAGCTTTTGCGGTTTCAAGGTTTTCATTAAAATATGAGTCGCCGCAGATAACTGTTGCTACAATTTCAGCTTCATCTTTAAACTGGGCGTTAATCGCCATACCAGGGCCTACAAACCCTTCTCTTACTTCCGGCTCAAAGTTGGCTTTTTCTTCGCCGCCTATGCCGCCATAGAACTGGTTAATGTAATGAACAACACGGAACTTGCCCATTTACTTACCCCTCCTTTTCAAGATTTTTATCTGTCTTTATTGCTTAAACTATAGTATATATAAGGAATAGACAATAGGCTGATTAATTAAACTTACAGAACTGTTCCCTCATGGATTTCATCTCGGCAACAATCTCGTCTACGTTTAAAACCATTTCCATCATTCCAATTTGTTCATCGTAAACTGCGCCGTCAACAGCGGATTTAAATTCGTCTTCCACAACGTGGTAAACTCTGAGTCCCAACTGGACTCCTGATAATGAACCTGCATAAGTAGGGTCGCCGTTTGTAACGGTCTCAGCTGCAAGCCCGGCAGCTTCTGCCTCTGCTGCGCCGATAAGAACGATTACGTTCTCAGCGCCAAATTTCTCAGCGGCGTTTTTAACCCTATTTTGATTTTCCAGGTCCATTGCTCCTGCGGCAGTTCAAACAAAACATTCTGTCGCAGAGAAAACAACTTCACAATCAACTGACTTAAGGCATTCTTCAACGGCTGGCCCGGGAATACCGTCACGGTCGCCGATGATGATTATTTTCTTGCCATCAAATAATCCCATTGTGTTTCCTCCTTATTAAATTATATTTTATTTTTTAAATTAAACAATCTTGTTTTTAATATTCTGCAGCGGACATGCAATTGAAGCCTGTCTCGTTAGTAGCGCCTGTTATTACCTGAATTTCTGCTTCTATGCTTCCGTCCGGTCTAAGGCTTCCGTCAAAGCCGCCTGCGATTTTGTCGGTATAATCAAGCATACCGATAATCTTCTTCATAGGCGGAAGAACTATAACTTCGTTTGCGTTACCGCCTGTAACAACGGCATCTGCTCTTGGGTCAGCGTCGGCAAGGGATTGAGAGCTGCCGTCACGGCCAGCATATTCGTCTGTTACGATAACAGTCTTAATGCCTTCCATTTCAATCTTCTTGCAGTTCATGATAAGGTCTGTATCAGGGTTGCCGAAACCTTCCTGAGAAATTAAAGCAGCGTCAAGACCTAAGAATTTGCAAAGCTTAGCAGTCCAGTTTGAAGAACGTTCCTTGTCTGCAAGGAATACGTTTTCGTTTGTTATGATAACGCCGATAAAGTTGATGTCTTTGCCGTGTCTGTCGTAAAGGTCATGAATTATCGGGTTGTTTTGATGGTGATATGTTGTGTTTTTATCACATGCGGAAACACAGTTACCGCTTGTTATAGCGCCGTCCATAACCTCTGTAGGATACAAAAGAGTAGGAACGATTTTTTTAGCGTCTACGCCGTAAACGTAGGTGTCATGCAAAAGACCTTGTGTTTGAAGCATGTAAACATAACCAACCTTTGGAAGGTTCGGATATTCTTTAATGCTTTCAAGCATAGGTTTTGTTTCGTAAACACAAACCTCGTCAGGTGTTACGTTTCTGCCTGCTTCGCCGATAAATGTAGCGGCCTTATATCCTGCCATTCTAGCAGCGGCTTCGTATTCATACTGGGTTAAGCCGTCAACAGGCTCAATAACGAGACATACGTTAAACAGCTTTGAAAACGGAGTGTAGTCTGCGCCCGGGCCGGTCATATCAATAATGCCTTCCTGGAAACCTACGATTTTGCCGCATGTAACAACAGCTGCACCGTTTAAAACATGAGTACGGCCTGAACCAACTACGTCAACCTTACTTATCATGCCCGGGAATATGCCGCCGTTTCCTGAAACCTTAACGCGTGGCTGGATAACGTCTTTAACAGGCGTAATTCTAACTTCTTCGCCCGGTCTTGCAAGCTCGACCTTAACGCTTTTAATGTGGTCGTCCTCTAAAACTAATTTTTGCAATTCTTGTTCATTAACATACAGCACGTTGTTTTCTACCTTAGTGGTATCGCCCAACTCCAGCGCCTTGATGTTAATTTTGCCAAGCTCTAACTGCATAGAGTTTACCTCCTTTTTTGAAATTCTCATGCTTTAGCCAACATGGTTTAAAATCATTTTTTCAATATTTGCTTTTGTGGCGTCGTCCTTAGTAACTTCTTCTACCTTTTGCCCGTCTTTGTAAAGAACGACTGTTGGAAGCCCTAAAACCTTTTGAGAGATTGCCAAACGGCGGGCGGATGAAGTATTCAGTTTTAAGAATTTAACCTTATCGCCGTATAACTCAGAAAGAGCCTCTACGTCTGGAAGCAGCGCCTGGCATGGAACACAGCCGTCGCCGAAATAGTCCACAAGAACAAAACCTTTGCTGTCTAAAACCTCAGCCTGGAAAGTATCCTTATCAATAACCTGCATAATTATCACCTCCTTTACAAAGAGTTTATCGAATAACGGATTTACTCCATTTCAGCAATATATTTTTCGGCCTGAACCGCCGCAATTGCGCCGTCAGCCGCTGCTGTCACAACTTGTCTTAAGGATTTAACTCTGATGTCTCCGGCTGCAAACACGCCTTCAATATTAGTATGCATATTATCGTCGGTAATGATGTAACCTTTATCGTCCATGTTCAGTTTACCTTTATAAAGAGAACTTACAGGGTCAAAACCGATAAATGGGAATACGCCGAATGTTCCGTCGTCTTCTGAAGCGGTGTATTCGCTTGTTTCGTTTGTTTTAACGTTTTTAAATACGATTGATTCAACGACGCCGTCGCCTTTAATTTCTTCAACTACAGAATCCCATAAAAAGTCTAATTTAGGGTTGGCAAAAGCCTTTTCCTGAATGGACTTTGCAGCTCTAAGCTCGTTACGTCTATGGACTATTGTGACCTTTCTAGCAAACTTAGTAAGGTACATAGCTTCTTCAATAGCTGAATCACCGCCGCCGATTACAAAAACCTCAAGATCAGTAAAGAAGTCGGCGTCACATGTTGCACAATAAGAAACGCCTTTACCTGTAAGCTCTAATTCACCGGGGCAGCCAATAAGTTTTGGCTTGCCACCTGTTGCTACGATAACTGCTTTGGCTTCGTAGGTTTCGTTTTGGCAAACAACCTTTTTTGTTTTGCCTGTAAAATCAACGTCAATAACCTCGGTCTTTACGATGTTTGCGCCAAATTCCTTAGCCTGTTCATACATTCTGCCTACTAAAATCGGGCCTGTAGCGTGTTCAACGGCGCCGGGATAGTTCGCTACCTCGTCGGTAATAGCTATCTGGCCGCCGATACCGCCCTTTTCTATAACCAAAGTATCCAGCTTTGAACGGCTGGCATATAAACCTGCGGCCAAACCTGCCGGGCCAGCTCCGATAATAACTACGTCATAAACCTTGCTCATTGAATACATCTCCTTTTTAATTTAGTCTTTTGTTTGCCTTATACAGTCAGCTATAAGGCTGTAGTCTATTAGCTGAAAGTCATTATGCAGCTTTTCATTAAGTTGTCTTTGCCTTTTAGCGGAAAACTTATGTGCTGTTACTATGCTGTCTTCAATTATGGCTAGGGAGGTTAAGTCTAACCTGCCTTCAGACTTTGAAAGAATAACGGTTTTGTATGGCGTTTCATTAGGTTTTATGCTGCCTGAAAGAGGGTGCGTCAAAAGCTCACGGCCTTTGTGAATTTCGTCCCTTACCACCTCAAGCACAGCTATATAAGGTTCATCTTTTAAATAAAGGATGTTTTTTGATAACCCAAATTCATCATAAACCATAGGGTTATTTGTTATTATCATTCTAAGCTGCTCCTTTATGTTAACTTCGTTAACTTCCTGAGGCTTCCAGATTTAAAAAAAAATAGCACGGTAAAATCTACCCTGCTCTCTGTCTAAAGTATGCATAACTGCATACAATCCAGAGTTTGTCCAAATAGGCTTCTTTTACCTGAAAAATTCATAGAGGGTGGGAACCTCTACTTGTCTCTTCGGTGGCACTTTATGTGCACTCTCACCTATTCTTCAACCATCTGATATTAAGTTATGTAAATATATGCTAATACGGCTACTATAAATATAATATCCTTATTTTGTTTTTTTGTCAAGCAATTAACAAAATAATCATCAGGTAAAATTATACAATATTATTGAGTATTTTTATGCAATATTCTAAAATCTCCTTCTCTGACGGTTATCCCGTTTTTGTCGAAGTCGTCCAAAAGAAGCAC
>CAZEYG010000122.1:0-6335 GCA_964516575.1 uncultured Defluviitaleaceae bacterium | reverse complement strand
ACGTCATGTTTTATTCCAAAACCCTTTACTCCATTTCAATGGGAGAAACAGGATGATTACGAAACTTTAATGGAGAAACAGCGGTTAATTAAAAAATCCTTTACAAAAAGGCAAATAAAATATAACTATCATGACGCTGGGCTAAGTATTATGGAAGGTGTTGTTTCAAGGGGCGACAGGCGGGTTGGAGCGGCAATCGTAAGAGCCTGGGAGCTGGGCGCCCGTTTCGATGGTTGGAGCGAGTTTTTCGATTATAACCTTTGGAAGCAGGCTCTTTTAGAAACCGGGCTGACTACCCGGCAATATACGAGGGAACGGCAAATGGACGAGCTGCTTCCATGGGAGCATATCGATATAGGGATTGGCAAGCAGTTCTTTCAAAAGGAGCGCAACAGAGCATATGCGGAACAAATAACTCCAAATTGCAGGGAAAAATGCTCCGGCTGCGGAGCCGCATCCTTTGAGCAAAGTCCCGGAGGTGTATGCCATGGAAAATAGATTATTTTATAGATTAAAGTTTGAAAAAAAAGACCGTATGCGTTTTATCGGACATTTGGATTTATTAAAGCTGTTTCAAAGGGCTGTTTGCCGGGTTAGGCTTCCTATTGCTTACTCCAGCGGGTTTAATCCGCATCAGATTATGTCTTTTGCTTTGCCGCTGTCTTTAGGTGTTGGAAGCGCCGGTGAGTACGTTGACATAGAGCTTACGTCAAAGACTGATGAAAAGGACATTATTCGTATACTTAACGGCACAATGCCGGAAGGCATAAGGGTTCTAAGCGTCAGGTTACTTGGACAGGACGAAAAAAATGCCGCCGCTTCGGTTGAAGCCGGAATATATTACTTAACTTTTGACGAGACTTTTTCTAAAGAGCTGCTTACTTCGGTTATTGAAGATATATTAAGTTCTAAGGAAATATTTGTAGTAAAAACTTCTAAGGGTAAACAAAAAGAAATTGATATACGGCCGGACATATTCAGCCTTGAGCTGTCAGACGATGGGGCTTTAACTGCCTTAATATCCGCCGGAAGCGGCAGAAACCTTAAAGCAGATATTTTAGCGGAGTTGATATACGACAAATGCGGCAAACAATATGGGCCGGGGCTTGTTAAAATATTCCGAAAGGATTTGCTTAAAAAATCAGGCGGCAAATTTATTGAACTATGAAGACAGTATTGATTGATTATTCGGGGTTTATTGTTCAAACAGCACTTTTAGAAAACGGACGTTTAATAGAAGTTATTGCCGACGACAAAAACAACAGCAGCCTTTTAGGTAATATTTACGCCGGTGTTATCAAGGCCATAACCCCTGACCAGTTTGCTTTCATTGACATAGGCCAGGGCAAAAACGCATTTTTAAATTTGGCAGATAACAAAGAAGGCCTGTTATTTGATGATGATGGACGCCTTAGCATAAAACCCGGTAAACACTTGGTTGTTCAGGTGGTTAAGGAAGAATCGGGAAGTAAAGGCCCATCGGTTACGTCACAAGTTTCCCTTTCCGAAAATGGTGTTGTTTTGTATAAATCTGCTGCGGCAGAAATAGGGGTTTCAAGAAAGATTGAGAATACTTTGGAGAGAAGCCGGCTCAAACGTTTAGCGGAGAGATTTTTGCCTGACGGATACGGCATAATTTTAAGAACAAGCTGTCAAAACAGGGACGAAGAAACAATATCGGCTGACATAATAACGTTAGCAGACAAGCTTGAAGGAATATTTGACAAAGCTAAGTATTTGAAAGCCCCGGCATTAGCCTATAAAGAGGAGTATTTTCTTTCATTAACGCTTAAAACAATCCTTTCTCAAGACGTAGACAGAATTGTTTTAAACGATGAAAACGAGTTGAATTCCGTTAAGTCTTTAGCGGAAGATATTTTAGGCAAAGCGCCAGATGTTTTCTTGCAGGAAGGAAGCGATTTATTCGCCGAATATTTTGTCAAAAGTCAGCTCGAAAAAGCATTAAATAAAAAGGTTTGGCTGCCATCCGGTGGGTTTATTGTTATTGAGCAGGCGGAGGCGGCTGTTGTAATCGACGTTAATTCAGGGAAGTTTAAAGGCAAAAAAACTCAGCAGAAAACGGCATATAAAATAAATTGTGAGGCGGCCGAGGAAATAGCGCTGCAAATTAGACTAAGGAATTTGTCGGGTATGATTTTGATTGATTTTATTGATTTGCATAATGCCGAAGCAAGAGAAAATCTTATGAAGTCGTTTAAAACACAGCTTAAAAACGACAGGATTCCCGTTAATATAGCAGAAATGAGCAGCACCGGGCTAGTACAGCTTACAAGAAAAAAGACGAGAGAGCCTTTGCTTGATTCGCTGACAACTGAATGCCCGTGTTGTCACGGCAGCGGAAGGCGACCAAAATGAACTACCCCGCCGCAGAGAGCCGCAGAGTATCGGTTTAGTACCCTCAGCAAACCGCAGGGTATTAAACCTGTTTATTCGCAGCCATTCGCCAAATTCGCAAGCAAGCTTGCTCGCTTGGCTCATTGCCGCCGTGAAAATAAATAGACTTTTATATTTTAGCTTAAATAAAAAGGGTTTTGAAAGTTTTTAAAGAATTTAAATTATATATTGCAGCAGAAGGGAGTAATAACTATGAAATATTATTTTACTGGGAAAAACCTGACTATAACAGATTCTATTAAGGAAAGAGCTACAAACAAGTTAGGCAAGCTGGAAAAGTTATTTCAAAGGGATTCCGATGTGCACGTAACCTTTAGCGTTGTTAAACATAACCAAACAGTAGAGGTAACTATTCCTTTACCCAAAAGAATCCTAAGGGCAGAGGTAACATCAGACGACTTATATACTGCCATTGACGAAGTTGTTGACAAGCTGGAAAAGCAAATGATTAAATACAAAAATCAATTGCAAAAAAAGTCCCGGAAGGACACCAGCTTTAAAAACGAATTTGATTCCACGTTCAGTCAAGACCTTCTTAACGAAGAGCATAGAGTTATTGAAAAAACAAAACGTTTTGCTTTAAAACCTATGGATGCTGAAGAGGCTGTTATGGAAATGGAGCTTTTAGGCCATGGCTTTTATGTTTTCAGAAATGCAAAATCCGAGGAAATAAATGTAGTGTACAAGCGTAAGGACGGTTCATACGGGCTGATTGAGCCGGAATGTTAATATATAAGTCTCACGAAAGGCTTGAAAGCTAAATATGAAAAAGATAATATTTGCTACTAAAAATGAAAATAAGCTGATTGAAATTAGACAAATTATTAAGGCTCCAGGGTATAACATAATATCCATGAAGGAAGCAGGTATTGACGCAGATATTGTCGAGGATGGCGTTACCTTTGAAGAAAACGCTTTAAAAAAGGCGTGTGAGCTTTCAAGAATTTCCGGGGAAATTTGCTTGTCTGATGATTCTGGTCTGGAAATAGACTACCTTGATAAAAAACCGGGCGTTTATTCTGCCCGGTTTTTAGGTGAAAAAACTCCGTATACAATCAAAAACGCTGAAATACTGGATATGCTTAAAGAGGTGGCGCCGGAAAAACGGACTGCCCGTTTTGTTTGTGTTATAGCATGTTCCATGCCGGACGGTACCTCTTTCTACACAAAAGGCACCATAGAAGGAACTATTGCCTACGAGGCAAAAGGGAGCAACGGTTTTGGTTATGATCCGATTTTTTATGTGGCCGAATATGGCATGACAACGGCTGAAATGCCGGTAGAGCTAAAAAACAGCATAAGTCACAGAGGTAAGGCTTTAAGGCTTATGGAAGAAAAACTTGCTAAAATTCTATAGGAGGAGCCTTCCTTGAAAATACTCGTTTTAAGCGATTCCCATAAAAAAACGGACGTTATGAGTAGCATAATTCAAAGTCTTATCGAGGATGTAAAAGCAATCATACATTTAGGCGATTGCTTTGATGATATGAAGCACTATAAAGCGCAATACCCCGGGCTTGATTTTTATTGTGTTCGGGGTAACTGTGATTTTAGTTTAGGCAGTGATACAAGCAGCGAGCTTGTAGCTGAAATAGGCGGCAAGAGAATTTTAATAACGCATGGGCATAAGTATCATGTAAAGCATTCATATAATACTATTGTGTTTAGGGCACGGGAGCTTAATGCAGATATTTGTCTTTTCGGGCATACTCATATTCCCTGTGTTTTTTATGACGAGGAGAGAGTGTTTTTAAACCCCGGCAGTATTTCCCTTCCTAGGTTTGACGGTTTTCCAACATACGGGGTTTTGGACATAACAGGGTCTGTAGCTATTGCTACGGTTGTTGAAATAAACAAGGAAGTTAAAAGAATAATTTACTAAACAGGTTTTTAATAAGGCGACCTACTTAGGTAGGCCAATTGTTTCTTGACAGATCAGCAATTAATAAGTATTATCATAATATAACAATATAAGTTGAAATATATCAATATTGATCAAAAAAGCAAATGCTAAGAAATGGGGTTGGATTATGCATGAAGCGGATAAGCTAAAGGTGCTTATAGTTGCATCGGAAATTACACCTTATGCCAAAAGCGGAGGGCTTGGCGACGTTGTTGGTTCTCTCCCTAAGGAGCTTAAAAACCTTGGCGTGGATGTCAGGGTAGTTTTCCCAAAATATTCTTTCATAAAAGACAGCTTTCTTAAAGAGCTTGAATATATAAATTCCTTTTCTGTAACACTTGGCTGGCGTAACCAGGGCGCCGCAGTTTATTCTCTTAAAAGCGCTGAGGTTCCCACGTATTTGCTGGGTAATGACTATTACTTTAGCAGAGATGGACTTTACGGTTATGGTGATGATTTTGAACGGTTTGCATTCTTCTCTAAAGCCTCTCTTGAATTTCTTAATTGTATAGATTTTATACCTGATGTTATTCATTATAATGATTGGCAAACAGGCCTTGCGCCCATTTATTTAAGGGATTGTTACGGCGGTTTTTTGGCGTTTTCAAAAATCAAAAGTGTTTTAACAATACATAATTTACAGTATCAAGGGCTTTTTGGCAGAGAAATACTAGGCGCTGTTGGGCTTAATGACGGTTATTTTACGCCTGATAAGATGGAATTTAACGGCGCTGTCAGCTTGCTAAAGGGCGGCCTTGTTTATGCCGATAAGATTACGACAGTGTCTGAAACATATGCACACGAGGTACAAACTTCACAATACGGTTATGGAATGGACGGAATCCTTCGCGCACAAGCGCATAAGTTTTTGGGAATTGTTAACGGCATAGACACTATCGGTCAAGACCCAAAAACAAATAAATATATTTATTATAATTTTGACAAAAACAATTTGGATAATAAAAAGAAAAACAAACGTGCCCTTCAAGAAGAATTGAACTTGCCAAAACGTGACGATGTTCCAATAATAAGCATAATTTCACGGCTTGTAGATCAAAAGGGCTTTGACCTTATTTCAGTTGCAATGGAAGAAATAATTAGCAAGGATATTCAGCTTGTTGTCTTAGGCACAGGCGAGGGCAGATATGAAAATATGTTTAAACATATTGCTTGGCGGGTGCCGGATAAGGTAAGCGCAAACATTTATTTCAGCGAAGAGCTGGCGCAGAAAGTATACGCCGCTTCCGATATGTTTTTAATGCCGTCGCTTTTTGAGCCTTGCGGCCTTGGTCAAATATTTGCTATGCGTTACGGCACAATACCCATTGTCCGCCGGACAGGCGGCTTGAATGATACTGTAAGCCACTACAACATTCAGACTAAGGAAGGCACAGGCTTTTTGTTTAACGACTATGATGCTTACGGTATGATGTGGGCGGTTAAGGAAGCGTTAAGCCTTTATTATAACGATAAGGACAGTTGGAACCGACTTATAAAAAATGCTATGGACGCCGATTTCTCTTGGACTAAATCCGCCGAAAAGTATATTGAGTTATATAACAGCTTAAAAAATAACGGATAGAAGCTAACCATTAGCACATTAACCCTTCTTATAAAACATATATTATTTCATATATGAAGAGAGGGGTTATTTCTTTGTCAGACAAGGAAAGAATCATAAAGATAGGTTCGGTTTATACAGCGATTATTTTAGGAGCGGGTTTTGCTTCCGGGCAGGAGCTTTTAAACTTTTTTGTTAGGTACGGTATGTTTGGATTTGCGGGTATAATAATATCGGGAATTATCTTTTCCTTGACAGGTTTTTTTGTGTTAGATATGTGCAGGGAGTATAATATTAAAAGTTATAGCGAATTTCTGAAATTTGTTTTTGGGGATATGCTTTCGGTTACAATTGAGTTTTTTACGATAATATTTCTTTTTGTTCTCTTTTCAACAATGCTGGCAGCAGGAGGCGCTTGCTTATCCGAAAGCTTTTCTTTAAATTTTACATCAGGAG
>CAZEYG010000121.1:0-6359 GCA_964516575.1 uncultured Defluviitaleaceae bacterium | reverse complement strand
CAATTCTTCCGACGCCACCAGACCATCTGTAATAGGAAGCAACAGAGTTTTTCTCATAAATCGGGGCAAGATCACCTAGCTTTTCCTTTATTTCGTCAACGGAAATAAACCCGTAAGGCAAATCAGTCTTTTCCGAGCCGATAGGCATAAGCTCTATAAACCTGACATCTATTGGCTTGTCTAACGTCAGAGTCGCAAAGTCTAAAAGCTCGTCATCGTTAAAACCCTTCATAGCCACCACGTTTATCCGTATAGGCAAAAACCCCGCTTCGATAGCCGCCGTTATGCCGTTTAAAACATCCTCCAGCTTTCCACCTCGTGTTATAAAAGCGTATTTTTCCGGCACAAACGTATCCAGGCTAATGTTTATTCGTTTCAGCCCGGCAGCCTTTAGCTTTTTAGCGTATTTACCAAGAAGAGCGCCGTTTGTTGTTACGGCCAAATCCTTAACGCCGTCGATGGCCGACAGCTTTTCTATAAGGCCAACAACCCCCCTGCGCACAAGAGGTTCGCCGCCTGTTATCCGAAACTTGTCTATCCCGAGGGAAACGGAGGCCTTAACCACGTTTTCAATATCCTCAAAGGACAAAATCCTTTCGTGAGGTTTTTTCTCTACACCCTCCGGCGGCATACAATACATACATCGGTTATTGCAAAAATCCGTGATAGAAATCCTTAAATAGTTAATGTTACGGCCAAATCTATCCTGCATATTTCACGTCCTTATTAAACTGTATACCCACCTAACTTTTCAAGCTCGACCTTAAACTCGGCGCAATGCAAAATCTCAAAGAAGCCTTTAAGCATAGGTGATTCCATGTATTTTTCGGGAACGGCAAAGTCGTAATCCTCGTCACCTATCGGTATAAAATCAAGGCCTAAAACATGCGCCGCCGAATATACGCCAAGGCCGGCGTCGGCCATTCCGCCGTCTATTGCGGCGGCTACGGCCATATGAGTAGTCATCTCCCGCTCATAACCTACGATAGATTTAACGTCCACGTTTTTTGCCTTAAACAAGTAGTCGGCAAGTATTCTCGTGCCGGAGCCCTTCTGACGGTTTACAAAGGTTATGCCCTCCCGGCTTAAATCCTCAACGGATTGAATACTCTTTGGGTTGCCTTTTTTTGTAATAATCCCTTGGACACGTTTTACGCCCTTTACAAGCGTAATACCCTCGTCCTTTAAATAGCGGTCTATATAACTTGTATTATACACTCCTGTGGCCTCGTCAAGCAAGTGTATCGGCGAAATATGGGTTTCGTCTCTTTTTAATGACATTATCCCACCCATGCTTCCTACGTGAGCGGAGGAAATATAAAAACCGTACTTTTTAGCTAGAATACTGCCTAAAATATCCATAATAAGGTCGTGGCTTCCGATTGAGACTATGGTTCGGTCTATTTTATCCATATGGTTTGTCAAAAATACGTTCACCTTCTGCCCAGCTTCAAAACCTTCGGAGCTTTTGGGTACTATCAAAAGCCCGTCGGAGCGAACAAGCGCCATAGTCACCCCGGCGCCTCTGTTTAGCGGAGTAGCTATGAGCTTTTGACCAACCTTACCTAGCTTAACACGGATGTATTCTCTGTATTTAAGCGACGAAACAATACGTCTTGAAACAACTGCCTCACAAATTTCTGCCGGAGCGGCAATAGCGCTTTTACCTTGCAGACTTCTTATAACATGCATAACTATTTCTTCAAAAACAACATAAGCCGAACATGGATAACCGGGAAGGCCGATAACCGGCTTACCCCTAACAACGCCAAGAATTGTTGGTTTACCCGGCTTTATGGCTATGCCGTGAATAAACACAGCTCCCAAATCCTTTATTATTTTAGCCGTATAATCCTTGCTACCCGCCGACGAACCAGCGTTAATAACAACCATATGGCATTCATTAACCATTTTAGAAACAGTGCTTTTTATAAGCTCATATTCATCCGGCACGGGGGATACTCTGTGGCATTCCGCCCCATACTTTTCAACCAACGACTTAAACGTCCAAGAGTTGGTATCAAATATTTTTCCTTTTTGCAAGTAGGAATATTCATCGGTTATTTCAGAGCCTGTAGGGATAATACCTACTTTAATTTTTTCGTATACCTTTATTGTAACAACACCGCCGCTTAAAACAGCGCCAACGTCCATAGGCCGTATTTCATGGTTTTCCGGCAGGATCATTTCGCCTGCGACAATGTCCTCGCCAACGGGACGTACATGTTGCCAAGGGGACGCCGGCTCAATAATCCTTACATGGCTTTCGTCTGTAATACTCACGTCCTCTATCATAATAACGCCGTCAAATGGCTCTTTTATAATATTACCCGTATTAACATAAGCAAAGTCTGAGCCGATTTCAAGAGAGACAGGGTTTGCTTCGTTAGCCATATATGTTTTAGCCGAAACAACGGCAATACCATCCATCGCCGCCGCATTATAATTCGGCGATGACAACTTTGCATAAACAGGAGCGCTTGTAGTATAACCTACGGCGTTTCTAATATCCATTTCAATAGACTTTACGCTGCCGCTAAGGTTGAACTCCTTTAAATAATCAGTAAGCACGTCCTCTATGTCGATATTTGTTAAATAGATATTTCGCTCGTCCAAAATCAAGCCTCCCTTATTAAAACAATACTATCTCAACAACTTCCCCTTCTTTAAGCCCTTCCTTTAAGGAAGGTATCCTGACGTAACCATCCGCCTGCATAAGTTGGGATATTGCGCCGGACTTGGCGAATATGGGAACGGCGGCATATTCCCCCGCCTCTCGTTTAAGCCTTACAAACTGGTACGTTTCACGGCCTACGCCCCCGTGAACGTTTGTCGTCATCTTCCCAAGGGTACCTCTGCCCCCGACATCTGTCCTAAAATACCTGCTTTTAATAAACCGTTCGACAATTATGCTAAAAACAACAATAGCCGAAACAGGGTGTCCTGGCAGACCAAAAACCGGCTTGCCACAAACGGAAGCGATAACTGTAGGCTTGCCGGGTTTTATAGCAATGCCGTGAGTAAAGACACTGCCTTTTTCTATATGGTCTAAAACTGCGGCGGTCATGTCCTTTATCCCGGCGGAGCTGCTGCCGGATACTAAAACGATGTCGCTTGTTGCGATTTGTTCCTCTACCGCCTTTCTGAAATTTTCAAAGTCATCCTTTACGATATGTGTTTCATTAACTATTAAACCCAATTCCTCACACATAGCCGCCAGAGCATAGGTATTAATATCCCTGATTTGGCCGATAGCCGGAGCCTGGGTAATGTCGATAATTTCATCACCTGTGGATATGACTGAAACAACAGGCTTTTTAAATACACTTATTATGCTGTTGCCCGTAGCGGCCAGCATACCAATGTCCTTTGTAAAAATACGTTTGCCTGTTTTGTATATTTCCGTATCCTTTTTAAAGTCGTCGCCCATGTTCATTATGCCGTTGCCGGGAGCGGCCGGCTTGTAAACGGCAATAGTTGCCTCGTTTAGCTTTTCTGCGTATTCAACCATAACAATGGCGTCGGCTCCTTCGGGCACCATCCCCCCCGTAGGCACATAAACCGCCTTGCCCGCTTCAACAGCGCCCTCATAAGCTGCGCCCATATCAACTGCGCCGGTAACATCCAAAAACACCGGCATACTGTCTGAAACGCCAAATGTATCCGACGCCTTAACGGCATAACCGTCCACAACAGAGCGCCGAAACTGGGGCATATCCGTATCAGAAAAAAGCGGCCTTGCTAAATATCTACCAACGACGTTTCTTATTCTTACGTTTTCCGCCGGCCATGTTATGTGTTTAAAGTGTTCCTCCAGCTTTATAAAAACCTGATCTACAGTATCAACATTAAGCAGCTCCATAAATAATCTCCTTTTATTTATTACATGTTAATACATTAAAAATTCCTTAGTGGCTTCCTTATCCGGCGATTTTAAAACCCTTTCGCAAGAGCCGTATTCTATAACCTTTCCTCCATCCATAAAAACCACGTCGCTGCAAAGCCTTGCAGTCTGCTGAATGTTATGGGTTATGATTACTATTGTCGAACCGTTTCTCTTGTTTGTTTCTTTAAGGGCGGCTTCAATGGTCTTTATGCTGGTTGGGTCGATATTAGCGGTTGGCTCGTCCAAAAGTAAAAGCTCCGGCTCAAAGGCTAAAGCCCTTGCAAGCGCCGCTTTCTGCATTTCGCCGCCGGATAACTCAAAAGCCTTTTGGCGTCTTAAAGCCGAAATACCAAACATTTCAGTCAGCAAACCAACCCGTTTTTCTATTCTGGCCTTACCCCAGCCTCTTAATTTTAGAGGGTATGCAATATTTTTTTCAACAGTTGTTCTAAGAAGGTAAGGTTTTTGAAAAACCAGCGTCATGTTGCCAAAAGGGGCTTCTTTGGATTTTTCTTTTCCATAATAAACAAAACCTTTATCAGCCCCAACAAGGCCGGATATTACCTTTAAAAGCGTCGTTTTCCCGGCGCCGTTTGCGCCGATAACAGCGCACACAGAGCCCTTTTTTATAAATAACTCTTTCACGTCAAGCACTACATTATTTTCGTATGATTTTACAACATTTTCTACCCAGACGTCCATATGTTAAGCCCCTTTTTCATACTGAAAATAGTGCAGCGCTGAATTAACCGTAAATGAAATAAAAAGCAAAATTAAACCTACGGCTATAGCTGCGCTGTAGTTACCCATGCCTTGAAGCTGGGAAATATACGTTGTCATAACTCTTGTATAACCCTTAATGTTTCCGCCGACTATCATAACGGCGCCAACCTCGGCTATTCCCCTGCCAAAGCCGGTAATAACAGCCGTCAAAAGCCCAACCCGCATTTCTGCCAAAAAAAGCAAAAGGGTTTGAAGCCGGTTTGCCCCAAGAGTTTTGGCAAGCTCCTTAATAACTACCGCTCGCTCCTTAACCTGGTTATAGGTAATTCCAGCGACAATCGGCGTAATAAGGCAGGTTTGAGCTATTATCATAGCAGCAGGGGTAAAAACCAAACCAAGATGGCCAAGGGGCCCTCGGCGCATTATAACCAAAAACACAACAAGCCCCATTATAACGGGCGGCGTACTCATAAGCGTATATATAATTCTTACGACAGCACCTCTAAGCTTGAATTTGCCGCCCCCAAGTAAAATACCGCAAGGCACTCCAATAAGAGCGCCTATAGCGGTAGACATGGACGAAACAAAAACAGACAACCCAACAATAGATAAAATCTCTTTATCCAAAGTGAGTATCATTTGAACGGCTTCCCTAAGCCCCGAATATATTGCGTCCATTTATGTTCCCCTTATTTATTTAGCGTCCGGCGTAAAAAGCGGCGAACCAAACTCACTTACGCCAAATTGCCCGATGAGCCTTTGCCCTTTTTCCGAAGTAAACCATTCGGCAAAGACAATAGCTCCTTCGGCGTTTATTTGATTATTCTTTTCAGGATTTACAAGCAGTATACCATAAGGATTAAGCATATCCTTGTCGCCCTCCAAAACTATGTCAAGCTCCAGCTTATCCCTCATAGAAAGGTATGTGGCTCTGTCGGCCAACGTATAACCCAGCATTTCATCGGTCATTAGCAAGGTATCACCCATGCCCTTACCAACGGAAACATACCATTCTCCCGACGGCTCAATCCCGGTGGTCTTCCATATATTAAGCTCTTTTTTATGTGTACCCGAGTCGTCACCTCGGGATATAAACGTTGCTTTTTCGCTGCTTATTTTTGTAAAGGCCTCTTTTGCGCTTTTGCCCTTAAGCTGCAGCTTATCATCTATTGGCCCTACAAGCACAAAGTCGTTATACATAACGTCAAACCGCTTTGGGCCGTGGCCTTCCGCTATAAACTTGTCCTCGTCGGCTCTGGCATGAACTAAAAGCACGTCGGCCTCTCCGTCTACGCCCATTTGAATAGCCTTGCCGGAACCAACCGCAACTACCTTAACCTCGTAACCCGTGTCCCTTGAAAACTCCGGCAGCAAATAGTCAAGAAGACCGCTGTCTTGTGTACTTGTAGTTGTAGACAACATAATAACCGGGTTTTTAGGCGCCGTTTTTTCTTTTGGGGCTTCTTTTGGGACTTCTTTTGGGACTTCTGATGAGACTTCTTGCGGCTGACCGGCTTCCTTTGCCGCCGCTTCCGTAGGAGCAGGGTTTTCAACCGGCTTGGCAGTACAACCAATGCACCAAATAAAACACATAATAATTGCAAATAGGATAATGCTTTTCTTGCTTGATTTCATCTTATCTCTCCTTCAGATATAAGACAAATTCTCCTTAAAGCATGTTACAGAAAAAAAATATGGTTATTTTGAAAACAAAAAGATAAACCCATTTTCCTTTCCAAACACGGGAGGC
>CAZEYG010000120.1:0-6399 GCA_964516575.1 uncultured Defluviitaleaceae bacterium | reverse complement strand
TGGATATTGCTGAAATCATGCAGAATCAGCTTAAAGCTGTTGGTATTACAGCAAAGGTTAACGTTGTAGACTGGGGCAGTGGCTTGCTGGTTGCTATTGAAAACCATACAACTGACATATTCATTTTAGGTACAGCGGCTCCAACAGGTGACGGCGATGTTTTATATAGCTGGTTTGAATCAACAGGTCACTTCTCTTCAAACACAAGTTATTACAAAAACGAAGCTATGGACAAAATGCTTCTTGATTCTCGTAAAGAATCAGACCCGGCAAAACGTCTTGAACTCTTAAAAGAGATTCAGAAAATAATGATTGATGAAGCGCCTTGGATTCCTTACTATAACAACGAAGTTATTGTTGGAACAAACAAGGATGTTAAAGGTTTCGCGGTTCATGCCAATAACGTAGCACAAAGATTTAGCAAGGCTTACTATTAAAATGTAGTTTAATGTAGTTTATTGAAAAAGCTGGGGCGGGATATTACGACGGCAACTAAAAGTAGCAACGCTGTTGCAGGGATAATACCCGCCCTTCCAGTTATACTTTTAAAGATTCTCTTATAGGGAATGGTGTAAATGAAAAACCTGCTATCTGAAAGATTAAAGACTCTTAGAGCGCAAATGCTTAACTATGAGCTGGATACATTTTTAATTATGTCGGCTGAAAACCGCCGGTATTTAACGGGCTTTGACGGAAGTAACGGTATTGTTATTGTAACGGATAAAGCCGCTGTGCTTATAACCGACTCCCGTTACGTAGAGCAAGCCCAAACGGAAGCTCCATTCTTTGAGGTTATCCGCTACGATTTGGACAGTACAAAAACAATAGCCGGAAAACTAACTGAGTTTGGCTCAAAAAAGGTTGGTTACGAAACAAAGCGGGTAACAGACTTTCAAATAAACGAGATGCGAAAAGGTATAACTTCCGTTGAGTTTGTTCCAACGATGGATGTTGTGCTTAATATGCGCCGAATAAAAGACGAGTATGAATTGGAATGCTTGAAAAAATCTGTTTCTATTGCGGATTATGCTTTGGCAGATTTAGTCAAACGGCTTAAAGCCGGGATGACAGAGATAGACGTGGCTTGTGAGCTGGAATATTTAATGAAAAAACACGGCTCGGAAGGTTCGGCCTTTGGCACGATTGCCGTGTCCGGCGTAAGAACAAGTTTACCCCACGGTAAACCTACAACGAAAAAAATCGAAAACGGCGACATGCTGACGCTGGACTTTGGCGCTGTTTATTCAGGTTATTTCAGCGACATAACCCGAACAATCAGCTTTGGCCAGCCGCCAAAAAGGTTAGTGGAAATATTTGATATTGTTGCGAAATCACAGCTTGACGCTTTTGAATCTATAAAACCCGGCGTCCTTTGTAAGGACGTTGATGCTTCCCATAGACAAATTTTCTTTGAAAATGATGTTGAGCAATACGCCCTTAGAGGGTTAGGCCACGGCGTTGGCCTTGAAATTCACGAGCTGCCCCGTGTTGTTATGAATAACGAGCAGCCCCTTGAAAAGGGTATGGTTTTTACAATTGAGCCGGGTATTTATATCCCCGGTCTTGGCGGCGTTCGTACCGAGGATATTGTTTATCTAACAGATAAGGCCGAGGTTTTAACTAAAAGCCCGCGAACGATTATTATATAAGCAATTATTGTGTTGAATAGAAACATCGGAGGTATAACATGATAAAGATTGATGATTTCTTAAAATATAAAACACTTTCAAACGTTAACTATTCGCCTGATGGAAGGTTTGCCGCTTTTGTTGCTATAAAGCCACTTCTTTCAGAAAATTGTTATAATGAAACCCTCTGCCTTTTGGATTTGGAAAGCCGTAAGCAAAGAGAAGTCTTTAGCGTTAACGGGGCTGTTGTTTATAAATGGGTAAAATCAGGCTTGTTGTTGGTATTAAGCCGCAGAGGTCAGGCTGAAACGGAGTTTTCCTTCATTAACGCCGAAACAGGTCATAAAAGCCACGCCTTTATAATCCCTAAAATAGTGAACGATATTTATGCCCTTGCCGGAGGCACATACGTTTTTACATCTGTTACAGACCATAACACAAGCCCTCTTCCGCCGGAGCTTTCGTATTTATCAAAAGATGTTAAACACGAAATTATAGACGAGCTTCCCTTTTGGTTTAACGGCAAAGGTTTTATAAACAAAAAGCGGACGGGGTTGTTTACATATAACCCGGCGACAGGTGAAATAACCGGGATAACCTTACCTATGCAAAACGTATCCTCCATTCGTGCCATTGAGGGTAAATTGTATTTTACGGCCGAAACCTTTACGGACATTAAGCCGGTCAGTGGATTATATTGCTACGACAAGGCCATAGGTAATATTGAATGCCTTGTGCCGGAGGATACTTACAGAATACATGGTTATGGTGTGCTGAAAGGCTGTCCGTTTATTATAGGGGCTGACAAAAACAAAAAATTGGTAACTGATAATCCGGCTTTTTACTTTGTTAAAAAAGACGGAAACCTTGAACCGTTTTTAGACATCAACATCAGCCCAACAAACAACATTGCCACCGATATGAAGCAGGGTATAGGCGAAACCTTACGCACGTTTAACGACGAGCTCTTTTTTGTAATGACAGATGAGTTCAGCTCAAATATTTGGAAAACAGATGCAGAGGGTAATGTGACAGTTGTTACGTCTGAAAGAGGTTGTGTGGATGCCTTTGATGTTTGCGAAAGGGGTATTGTGTTTTCGGGGATGAGAGGCCATTTGCTCCACGAAATCTACAGCGTTACAGAGGCCGGCCAAAACAGGCTTACAGACATTAACACAGAAACGCTGACAGCTAACGACATTTCCGTGCCCCAAACAGTAACCTTTAAAAACGGCGGGTTTAACGTAAATTATGTTGTCTTAAAACCTTATGACTTCCAGCCGGATAAAACCTACCCGGCGGTTTTATACATCCACGGCGGCGCAAAAGTTTGTTACTCGGAAGTGTTTTTCCATGAAATGCAATGCCTTGCGTCAAAAGGTTATTTTGTATTCTACGGCAACCCCCGGGGCAGCGACGGCCAGGGCAGTGAGTTTGCAAGGTTATGCGGACATTACGGCGAAATTGATTATGCCGATATAATGGCGGCTGTAGACTACGTGCTTTTGCAGTTTCCCCAAATAGACCCAAACAGATTAGGTGTTATGGGCGGCTCCTACGGCGGCATAATGACCAACTTTATCGTAGGTAAAACCAACCGCTTTAAATGCGCCGTGGCACAACGTTCTATTTGTAACATGACGACGGCTATAACTGTTGCGGATAACGGTTACGGTTTTGTTATGGAGCAAATGGATTCAAGCCCTTGGGACAACTACGAGAAGTTATGGAACCAATCGCCATTGAAATATGCAAGTAACGTAAAAACTCCTATGCTTTTCATACACTCAACAGAGGACTATCGCTGTCACTACGCTGAAGCTATGCAAATGTTTGCCGCCGTTAAGCTGCACGGAAACGACGCACGTATTTGCCTTATCGACGGCGAAAACCACGAGCTTTCACGAAACGGCAGACCAAAACAGCGCTTGCTCCGTTTGGCCGAAATTTTCGGCTGGGCGGATAAATACCTGTAGCTATGGCGCTGGATTTAACAGAAGGCAAGCCGCGAGATAGGATACTGGCGTTTACTGTCCCCCTTGTCCTTGGTAATCTAATTAATCAGGTTTATACGATTGCCGATTCGGTTATTGTTGGAAGGCTTGTTGGTATAAATGCACTGGCGGCGGTTGGCGCATCGGCGCCTGTTACGTTTTTTTTTACTGCGGCGTTAGGTGGCTTTTTGCAGGGTACGACAATTATAACAAGTAGGTTTTACGGCGCAAAAGACATAGACGGGATGCGCTCTGCTATTTCTACAGCATTTTTCGTCATAATGGGCTTGACGGTTTTACTTACAGGGTTGGGCTTTTTTACATCACAGCCGTTGCTTTTGCTCTTAAACACACACGAGGATATAATCGGCGACTCAAACCTTTATTTGCGCTGGATGTTTGGCGGGCTGGTGTTTCAATCCTTCTACTTTTTTCTTGTATATATTTTACGTGGAATAGGTGATTCAAAAACGCCGCTGTATTTTCTGATTATTGCGTCGATACTAAATATCGTGCTGGATTTGGTTCTTGTTATAGTGTTTGAAATGGGTGTTGCAGGGGTTGCTCTTGCTACGGTTATCGCCCAAGGAGTGTCGGCGTTTTTATGCGCCGGGTATACGTTTAACAAGTATGAAATGCTTAGGTTCCGCTTGAAGGATATGGTTTTTATCCGCTCACAGTTATATACTATATTTAACTACGGCGTTCCCGCTTCTGTTTCTCAGATTACCGGCTCGCTGGGAATGATGCTTTTGCAGGGGCTGGTTAACAGCTTCGGTAAGTCGGCTACGGCGGCGTTTTCCTCCGCTTATAAAATCGACAACTTCCTAATGTTGCCTATTATGAACATTGGCATAGCCCTGTCCGGTTACACAAGCCAGAACCTTGGGGCAAAGAAATACGAACGGCTGAAGGAAGGCCTAAACGAAACGCTAAAGTTATGTACAATATTTTGTGTAGTCGTAGCAGGGTTAATTTTTATTTTCAGTAAGGAGCTTTGTATGATGTTCCTTGACCCGTCGGAAACGGAAGCAATAAAGTACGGCTCCGATTGCCTGAGGGCGTTGTCGCCGCCGTTTTTCATATGTGGGTTGTTTAATTGTTATGTTTCATATTTTAGAGGTTTGGGCAAAAACAGGTTTGTTATGGTTGTAACTATTTTGCATATTCTTACCCGTATACTGTTTGCCTATGGGCTTACGTCACAAATCGGTATTTGGAGCATTTGGCTGTGTATGCCCTTTAGCTGGATTGTCTGCATAACTATTTGTATCATAAGATACAAAAGGTATGATGACATAAATATAAATAATTTAAGACAGGAGTGATTATTATTCTTAAGTATATTATCAAACGTCTGATCATGATGCTGCCTGTTCTTTTAGGGGTATTATTAATTGTTTTTATCATAACGGAAATTACTCCGGCAGACCCTGTTAAGATAATGCTGGGTGAAAACGCTGCCCCAGAGCAGGTTGCAAAACTAAGAGAGGAATTTAAGCTGGACGATCCGATGCTTGTTAGGTTAGGCAACTACATTTACGGCATTGCAACAAGGTTTGACTTTGGCCGTTCCTACGAAACAAAGCAGCCGATACTTAACGAGATTTTGGCACGTTTTCCAAAAACGGTTATCCTTGCGTCCTTATCGGTTTTAATATCCTGTGTTTTGGGTATAACCCTAGGTATTATATCCGCCACAAGACAGTATTCGATTCTTGATAATCTGTCCACGGGTATCGCCCTTTTGGGCGTATCAATGCCAAACTTTTGGCAAGGGTTGATGAGTATTATTGTGTTTTCCGTTTGGCTTGGCTGGCTTCCGGCTTCTGGCTCTTATGGCTGGCAGTATTGGGTTTTGCCGTCTATGACTTTAGGCACAAGCGCCGCAGCCACAATAATGCGTATGACCCGCTCCAGTATGCTGGAGGTCATTAGACAGGACTATATAAGAACAGCCCGGGCGAAAGGTCAGGCCGAATATATCGTTGTTGTGCGCCATGCGCTAAAAAATGCACTTATTCCTATTGTTACGGTTATAGGCATCCAGTTCGGCGGCTTACTTGGCGGCTCGGTACTTATCGAAACAATATTTGCCATTCCGGGTTTGGGTAAATACATGGTGGATTCCATCGCAAAGTTTGACTATCCCGTTGTTCAGGGAGGCGTTTTGTTCCTAGCGTTTGTGTTTAGCTTTGTAAACCTTCTTGTTGATATTGTATACAGCTATATTGACCCACGTATTAAATCTCAGTTTAAATCTGTTGTTAAATCATCAACTGTTAAATCATAAAAGGCGGTGAAAAACAAATGAGCGATGAAATTAAAAGCAGAAAACGCAGCCCTTGGCGTGATGTTTGGGCGCGTCTTTGCAGAAATAAAATGGCTATGGCCGGGCTTGTGACGATAGTTATATTAGCGGTTGTCGCCATATTTGCAGACCAAATAGCCCCATACGGATTCGACGACCAGGATTTGTCACGGACGTTTTTACTTCCGTGTAAGGAGTTTTGGCTTGGGACGGACAACCTAGGCCGTGATATTTTCAGCCGGATAATATACGGCAGCCGAATCTCACTTACCGTCGGGTTTATAGCCGTTGGGCTTGCGGCTGTTGTAGGCGGCGCTTTCGGCGCTATTGCCGCTTTTTACGGCCACGGCGTTGATAACACAATAATGCGTTTTATGGATGTTTTGCTTGCTATACCGGGTATGCTTCTGGCGCTTTCGATTGCGGCGGCGTTAGGCCCCGGCCTTAAAAACATGATGATTGCCAT
>CAZEYG010000119.1:1010-6412 GCA_964516575.1 uncultured Defluviitaleaceae bacterium | reverse complement strand
ATGGTTAGGCCCGCCGCCGGTCATAACGTAAATAAGGTCAAATGCACGAAGGGAACCTGTTATTGCAAAGATGGAACAGGTTTTTATAACCGGCGCCAAAAGAGGAATCACAATCTTAATATTTGTTTGCATACGGCTGGCGCCGTCTATTTGTGCCGCCTCATAGTATTCAGGGGAAATCGACTTGATACCTGCATAAAAAATAAGCATATGATAACCTATATACTGCCATATGGCCGGTATCATAGTTGACAAAAACGCAGTTTGCGGGTTTGAAAGCCATGAATAATCAAAACCTTTAAAACCTAAAAAGCCGATTAACTGGTTTAAAAGGCCATATTCGCTGTTTAAAATTCTAAGCCATAACTGACCTATTACCATACTGGAAATCACAACAGGGATAAAATATATAGTACGAAACACCTTTTCGCCTTTAATGCCGCGAGCTAGTGTCATGGCTAAAGCAAGTGAAATGGGAAGCTGAATTAATAGTGACGCTATCGCAAGAATAAGGGAGTTGCGGACGGCAGTTGGAAAATAGCGGTCCTTTGTAAATAAATCAATAAAATTATTAAGACCAACAAATTTCATAGCGCCAATGCCATCGTATTGAAAAAAACTGTAATACGCCGATATAATAAGCGGAATTATACTAAAGCAAATAAATATAATTAACGCCGGCAACACAAACACAGCAATATAACTTTTTCTGCCCAGCATTCTGTCCATTAGTGCCCCTCCTTTGCACCTTAAACTAAGGCGGGGAAACTTTACTTTGATATCTCCCCGCCCAAACTTCTGATTTATTTTTTGACAATCTATTCCTTGTTTATTGCCAGCTGGTTTTCTTCAATAAATGCTTCTACATCAGCACCGGCGGCAAACAACGTCTGTACTTGTTCGTTATGAATCGTTGCGGCTTCGGCGTCCAGTGAGGTATCCCATGCCAAAACGCCTTCTTTGCTGTTATTAAGCAGCTCTTTAATCTGAACAAATAGTGGATTAAGTTTGCTTTCATCAGCAGCAGTTTTCCAGCCGCTAAAACCTACTCCGTTTTCATAAGCCGCAACACCCATTTTTTCGTTGATATAAATCGCAAACTTTGCCGCCTCGTCAGGGCTTTTAGTGTTTTTATTAATCCAAAATGATTCAATAAAGCCGCCGCAATAATCGGTAGGGTTGCCCTTGCCTTCAATAACAGGTATTTTCAGCGCAACTATGTTTGCCGGGTCGATTGTATTATTGGCGTTTGGCGTGTATATGCCGTTTGCAAACCAGCTACCCATAATACGCATAGCGGCACGGCCGGTATTAAACGCCACATCGGAATCATCATTACCCATTTCCAGAGGGTTTTTGCCGAATGCGCCCATTTTATAAAGCTCCACAATCTTATTTGCGGCCGCTGTATATCCATCTCCTTCAAAGGGTTTTTGACCGGACAACATAGCGTTTATATCCGTAGCTCCAACTTCCCTAAGCGCCAGCGCTTGATAAATAAATGCTGCATTCCATGGATCTTTTGCGCCTGCCGCTAGTGGGATTACACCGTCAAGAGCGGATAATTTTTCTACTGCCTCTGTTAGCTCGGCATATGTTTCAGGCAGCTTTGCACCGGCTTTGTCGAAAATCTCCTTATTGCAAAACAACGTCATGTACCATGAAAAGGAAGGCGCAGAGTAAATCTTGCCGTCGTATGTAAAAGCCGTTGTAGAGCCGTCTAACATCTTGCTTTTAACTTCGTCGGTTACATAATCATCAATTGGCAGAAGTTTGTTTGCCTTAACAAGTTTGTTTGCCGTACCTGCGCCCCAATAGTAGAAAATGTCTATGCCCTTGGCATCTCCTGCAAATTCGGCGGAGATTTTTGTTTTGTAGGCTTCGGTGTCGAGAGTTTGTGTGTTTATTATAACGTCTGGGTTTTCCTCCATATACGTGCTTACAGCTTTGTCGTACATCTGTTTAAGCTCATTTGTATCGTTAGACCATTGATGCCATACGTTAAGGGTGACTTTTTGGCTGCCGGCATCACCTTTTTTGTCTGTATCCGCACTGCTGCCGCAACCTACAGCACTAAATGAAAGAACCGCCGCTAAAAACACTGCTATTAATTTTTTCATTTTAATAACCTCCCAAAAAAATTGTTTTAATGATCCAATTAGTAGTAATTTAATTATATGTTGGGGTCATCATTTATCAATTTAATATTTTTACTTGAAAGGTCATAATTTTTACCTGCACTTTTAAACTCCTTAACCGTTAAGCCCATTTGCTTTTTAAAACATATACTGAAATAATGGTTATTGCGAAACCCTACTTTTTCAGCAATCTCATAAACTTTAAGGTCGGTGGTATTCAAAAGCCGCACACTTTCTAAAATGCGCTTTTTAAGAATATATTCCATAAGGCTAAGGCCTGTTTCTTTTTTAAATGTACGGCTTAAATAACTTTCGTTTGTGAAAATGGAAGTTGCCGTTGTTTTCAAAGAAAGGTTCGGATCAAAAAGGTTTTCATCCAAATATTTAATGGCTTCTTGTGCGATTTTATTATGTTTTTTCACACGTTTGCTATCATGGTAACCGACGATTGCTCCTACATATTCCTCTAGGCAACTTTCCATTTCAGCCACCGTATTAACATGCCTAATGTCATTATAAAGGGAGTTGGCCCCGGCTATATCGGGAAGGTCTACCCCGTATTTATGCAGTGTTGACGCCGCTTTTGAAAGCAGCTGCATTGTCATCAATTTAATGTATTCCACATCCGCTACCCCGGAGGAGCTTATAAAGTTTACATACTTTTCAAGCATATCCTTAACTCTGTCGATAAGGCAGTTTTCCACGCTAAAAAGCAAATCCTCCCAGTCTATATCCATGTTATGGGGATTTCTGCTTATAACCCCAAGATACTGCTCATAAGTTACGTACTTTTCCTGCCCCCAAAAATCACAGGCGCTCATTGCCTTTTTAGCCTCTTCATAAGTTACTTCTATGCCCTCAAACCCATGATGTTGCCTGCTTATCCCTATTGCATATGTTGCCTTTGTTACATTAGTAATATTTTTTTCTGTTTCTCCGATTAAACTCAAGGCTGATTCAGAGTTTGTATCATAAAAAAATAGAACAACGCTGTTCAGATAGTGGATAAAACATACAGTATTTTGAAGTGCTTGTTTAGTGATTAAATCATATACGGCGCTTTGCCAGTCGGACGGACTCTTGGCGCCGCCAATTTCTTTCCGGCGGATATTTACGCAAATACAGTTACGAAGTAAGCCGTCCCATTGGTAGAGCGCTAATTTTTCCTCCGCTTCCTTCTGAGAAACCCGCCCTTCAACTAGACGCTGGAGGAAACTTTCAATAACTATGTCTCTGTCTGCAAGGATACTTTCCCGTAGGCTTTCAACCTCTCTGTTCCTTAATTGCTCCAAAGAAATACGTTCCTTTAGCTTGGTGGCTGTTTGAGCAATTTCTTGAAGACTTATGGGTTTAAGTAAGAAATCTTCAACGCCTAATTTAACTGCTTTTTGAGCATATTCAAATTCTCTGTATCCCGTAACAATCACAACACGGCATAAAGGATGCTCCTTGCGGATATGCTCTGTCAATTCCAAACCATCCATATACGGCATGTTAACATCGGTTATAACAACATCCGGCTTATGCAGTCTTATAAAATCAAGAGCCGCCAAAGAGCTTTCTGCTTCCCCGATTATTTCAAATCCGTTTACCTCCCAGTTGATTCCCTTTCGGATTAAAACACGTTCAAACTTTTCATCATCTACAATCAACACTTGAATCGCCATTATAACGCCTCCGTATGCTTTAGTAACCACTGATTAAGTTCGGTGCGTCAGATTTTCGATATTTTTTCTGCAGTGCGAGGAAAGGGGCAAAGGGCGTACTTTCAAGGTTGTACGTACTTTGACCCTTGACGATGCAATGCGGGAAAAAGCCGAAAAGATGACGTGCCATGACTTAATGAGGGGTTACTTTACGCGAATGATTACTTCTGTTCCGCTGCCAAGCTCGCTGTTAATAAAAACAGGGTTTTTTATGTCATAATACAACGAAATTCGCTTTTTAAGACTGTAAAGACCAAAACCGGATTTTCCTGTCACAGTCTGGCCGGACATAATATCGGTTATGCAGTCTCCGCTTATTCCAACTCCATTATCAGTAATGCTAAAAATAATCTCGTCCTCGTTTCTAAAAACTTGAATGTCGATTACCCCGCACATTTGTTTTCCTTTAAATCCATGCTGAACTGAATTTTCAACAACGGGCTGTAAAATGAGTTTAAGCACAGGATAGGTAAGCAAGTCATCCTCAGTTGTTATAGTCAGGGTGATTTTATTATCATGCCTAATGTTTAAAATTGTAATGTAGCTTTTAATACACTCTAATTCATCGGCAATTGAGACAAAGTCTAGACCGCTGTTTAAGCTGTTACGATAAAAATTGCCAAGGGCTTGGGCCATTTTAAAGCAGTTGTCGCAATCATCAGTCAGCGCCAAGGCAGATACGGCATCAAGGGTGTTGTATAGGAAATGGGGATTTATTTGTGATGTTATAAGGTCCAGCTTGCCTTTGGCAATTTCCTGCTCCTCTTTTTTTACAGTTTCAATTAAGTTTTGTATAGAATCGGTCATTTGGTTAAACACTCGCTGAAGCTGAGTTATTTCGTTTCTTTCCTCGCTAACAGGCATTTTGGATAGACAACCTGTTTCGGCTGATCGCATGAAATATTCCACTTTTGAAAGGGGCTTAAAAATAAGCCGTGTAAAAGCCATAGCACAAACAATTACAAAGATCACATTTAAAAACATGATAATTATAATGATGGTTGTATAATAAGGGGTAAAAGCACTTGCGTCTAAAGGGAAAACCCCTACCAGCTTCCAATCTCTTATACCTAAATCCTGGCTAACAAGTATCACCTTTCCGCTGTTTATATTCACGTTAACATAACCAACTTTGGACATTTGGTTTTCTTTTGTGTATGTCAACAACTCATCGGCATATTGTTCCGGCGGTATGATATAATCTTCTGCTTGACTTATTATAAAGAACTGGCTTTTGTAATCTTTCGCAACATCAAGGAATTGAGACTTAATGGTTTCGGAATCAATAGTTACGAGGAGCAGCGCCATTGGCTGATAGGTGTTCTGATCCTGGATTTCACGAATGTAACTTATATAATTGTTTTCCCCGTGAAACTCTAACACATTTTCGCTTTTATGAATGAAAAAGCCGTTACCGTTGGCTTTTTTGACCTCTTGATACCAGTTGGTGTCTTTTATTATTTCGGAACGTATGAAAGACGGCGCTAATTTATTAGAATTGTACACGTTGCTGAACTGATCAAAAATAAACGCTCCTGAAACATAATTACCGGAAAGC
>CAZEYG010000119.1:0-1000 GCA_964516575.1 uncultured Defluviitaleaceae bacterium | reverse complement strand
CCATGTTTATCAGGATTTTTCGTAGGCTGTTATAATTAGCAGGGGTTATCTCTTTGGTTTTAATTTGTTTTAAAGTTTTTTGAACTTCGCTGTCAAAATACACTAAGTTAGATACCTGTGTTACATTCTCAAAAATATAACTTAGATTGCTACGAAGGGCACTTACTGTCTGAATGGCCGCATTACCTACTGCTTGTTTTGTATAGGTTGAGTTAACAGCGTAAAGCAAAGAAAAAGTCAGAATAAACAAGACTAAAAGAAGAACGATATATATTAAAATTATTTTAGTTTTAATTCTCGTATTCTTTAACATAACCACTAAAGAACACCCCTTGGTTATTATAGCCGATTCTAGCATACAAAACAACGGGGATTTGGCAGACTGCTGAAATTCAGTATAGGTTATACTAACAAGTAGGTTCTTGGCAAGGATTTAACATCATGTGCAGCAGAGTTAATACTGAAAAAACTCATGAGGTTATGGTGCAAAATGGCAGCAAAACATATATTTTATAAATCCAAAATGAGAAACCGAAATAACCAGTAAAAAAAGGCTAGATCATCCGTATTTATTACAACACGACCTACGCCTCCAATACAGCAAACCCCAACCTTGTACAGAATATAATAGCTCAACCGAACGGCGCCGTAGTAGGCATAAACTACAGCACCGGCTCTCAAATTGGCGTTTTTTCAATTTCAAAACACGCTAATGCCATATCCTTGCTTTTCACAAAACTGTAACATTTTCTGTTATCGTAAGCTGATATTTGACCGATCTCGTTTTTATTTTTTTATCGCTCTGCCACAGCGTTTTTAGCATATATCAGCGCTTGTGGGCTTTGCCCCACCAGTATTGGTGTCTGCGCTTTTAGCGTTTCCATATCAATCGGCACGACGGCGTTTGCGTATTCGAGTGCCACATAAAGCCACTTGCCGTCTGGTGATGCCCACAAGCCGTGGGGGACAGCTCCTACCTCAATCGTTGAAATAAGCTTAA
>CAZEYG010000118.1:0-6433 GCA_964516575.1 uncultured Defluviitaleaceae bacterium | reverse complement strand
CGTGCACATTTTGTTTTTTTTATGAGTAAAATAAAATATTACCCCGGCAGTAAAAACATCATTTTTCACTGCCACCCCTTTGACGGAGCCTTGCGGCTCATAAGGGGTTACGGCGGGAAACCTATGACATATTTAATTGCCGCCGTAATATCACTGCCAAAACAAAGCCCTAATCCTTCGTTGAGCTTAAATTCTACATAAAATTTTAGCTATTACCCCTTAAAAAGGGGTTGCGGCCGCAAGACAGATTATATATTAATTGCCGCCGTAATAACAGGCAAGCGATTCGGCAAAAAGGAGAGTTCAGAATGTTTCTTATGCGGAGAATATGCGGTATTGTTCTTATATCAATGGGAACAGGAATGCTTATTGTTTTGGTTGTGCCCGGCTGGGGGTTCATCTTTGCTGCGGTTATGGTAATAGTAGGTTATTGGGCTCTTTTTATGTGCTGATAAGTATGGGGATACCGGTTCCTTAAGAACATTATTACCGGTCACTATAATATCCGGGGGTGTTATGCTTGAAGTTTAAGGTTATTAAGCTGCCAAAGCCTATCGGCTCTATTTTAAAGAGGTTTTTAGGCATGAAATGAATTTAAAAAACCGGCAGGGATGAATCTGCCGGTTTTTGGTTGTTTCTTCTTATATTACTCGACATCAAACAAATGCTCCAAAACCAAATGCCTTGGAAGCCCTTCTATCATAATTGGAGTCAGCTCGCCTTGTATAAGTGGCTTAACGTAGTCTATAAACTCCTTGGAAACAAAGGTTCCGTCGTTAATGACCCAATCCAAAGGTATACATTTTTCAATGTTTGCAATATTTGAAACGTCTGTAGCCGAAGTAGTAATATCATATGGATCGTTTGAGATTCGCTCAAAGGTTATAACCTTACCCGTTGCGCCGTTAAAGGATTCTTTTACGGCCTGGCCCCCCGCTAAAAACGCTTCTGTTATATCTACTCTGGAAACTATATGTGAGGCACATCTTTGCAAAGTACTAAGCTCAACGGTTCTTGTTTTACAACCTAGCTCCGCCGCCAACACGCTGGACAGATAGTATGCCGTACCACCTAACGTTTTGTGGCCAAAAGAATCCTCGAAAAGGTTACTCTTAGCAAGCTCACATACATATCTGCCGTCGGGAGTTTTTAACCCTTCTGAAACCGCAATAACAAGAGATTTCTTAACTCTTTGCAGCTTTCTGATTTTATCAATAAATTTCTCCATTTCAAAAGGTATTTCCGGAATGAAAATCATGTCTGGGCCTTCACAGTCCTCTGTTTTAGCTAAAGCGGCAGAAGCTGTAAGCCAGCCGGCATTACGCCCCATAATTTCAACGATTGAAATATTTTTAATGTCATATACAAGGCCGTCTCTTATGACCTCCTTTAAAACAGAGCCTATAAACTTAGCAGCGCTGCCAAAACCTGGCGTATGATCCGTAACCGCAAGGTCATTATCAATTGTTTTCGGCACACCCATGAAATTTATATTATAGTTCTTTGATTTAGCATATTGGGTCAGCTTTTTTATAGTATCCATTGAGTCGTTGCCGCCTATGTAAAAAAAGTGTTCTATTTCCAGCTTGTTTAAAATTGTAAATATATCTTCATAAATTTCCTCATTTTCCGAAACATCCGGAAGCTTATAACGGCATGAGCCTAAATATGACGAGGGTGTACGTTTTAAAATCTCCATGTCAAGGCTGCCTTTAATATGATCCGAAAGATCTACAACCTTGTTTTGCAAAAGACCCTGTATGCCATGACGCATACCATAAACCCTTCTTGCCCCTCTGTCCTTTGCTGTTTTAAAAACCCCTACAAGGCTGGAATTTATAACTGATGTAGGCCCTCCTGACTGGCCAACGATAACGTTTCCTGCTGATACCATAAAAACACTCCCTTTTTAATTGGTTTGTTTGGTCTATGTAATTATAACAATACAAAGCCATCATTTCAACCTTCAATATTATCCCTTAAAAGAGGTTTTACGGCGGCAAGCCAAAGCTCCTTGTCTTACTGCCACGAAATGCTCAAGCAAGCTTGCGCGCTTGGCTCATTGCCGCTGCGAAAATAAATTGCTTTTTCATTGCTTTCACATTATAATATAAACAGGCATTACATTATACTTTTTAAAGAAGGCGGGGAATTGATATGGGTTACACCTTAATCAATGGAAAGCAAATAGCTGAGGATGTTAGAAATGAACTGGCGCTTGAAGTGGCAGAGTTAAAAGCAAAAAATATAACTCCTGCCCTTGCTGTTATAATTGTCGGCAATTATGAGCCTTCAAAGATTTATGTAAGCTCAAAAAAGAAAGCTTGCGCCTCAGTAGGTATTGATTCTATTTCATATGAGCTTCCCGAGGAGACAACCGAGGACGAACTTATTGAGGTTATAAAAGAGCTTAATAACCGCCCCGATGTTAGCGGCATTTTATTACAGCTTCCGCTTCCTAAAAGATTAAACCCTAAAAGGGCGCTTCTAGCTATAGACCCAAAAAAAGACGTGGACGGGCTTCACCCCTTTAACGCCGGACTTATCAGTACAGGTGACGCTTACTTTGAGCCTTGTACCCCATCAGGCGTTATTGAGATGTTAAAAAGAAGCGGCGTAAAAATTGAAGGCGCTAACTGTGTTGTTCTTGGCAGAAGTAATCTAGTAGGCGTACCCGCCGCCCTTCTGCTTATGCGTGAAAACGGCACCGTTACAATCTGCCATTCACGAACAAAAAACCTTGAAGCCCTTTGCAGCGAGGCCGACATACTTGTTCCGGCTATTGGCAAGCCACGGTTTGTCACTGCAAACATGGTTAAGGAAGGCGCCGTTGTTATTGACGTGGGTATTAACCGCCTTGAAAACAGAGTTATTTGCGGTGACGTTGATTTTGACGACGTAAAAGACAAGGTTTCAATGATTTCGCCTGTTCCAAAGGGCGTTGGCCCAATGACTATCGCAATGCTCCTTAAAAATTGCGTAAAGGCTTGCAAGCTGGCGAACAATTTGCTCTAGTGGATTTTATATTTGGAGGTTTATTTTGAAGATTTTTTTCTTATCCCTTGGCTGTGACAAAAACCTAGTCGACAGCGAGGTTATGCTTAAGGTTTTAGACAAAGAAGGTTATCAAATAACAGACGATGAAGCCGACGCCGATGTGATCGTTATAAACAGCTGCGGCTTTATTTCCGACGCAACCCAAGAAAGCATCGACTCCGTCATAGAAATGGCTGAATATAAAAAATCGGGCAGCTGCAAGGCCTTAATACTGACAGGTTGTATGGCTCAAAGATACAGCGGTCAAATATTCGGCCAACTCCCGGAAATTGACGCTATTATCGGCGTCGCCGCTTATGACCGAATCGGTGAGGTTGTTAGGCGGGTAGTATCCGGCGAAAGAGAAATCCGGCTTTTTGAACCGTCCGAAAGGGACGAAAGCCTTTTAACCGAAAGAGTATTAAGCACTCCCGGTTATTTCGCTTACTTGAAAATCGCCGAAGGTTGCGATAATACATGCACATATTGTACAATACCAAGCATCCGTGGCAAATACAAAAGCCGGACGATTGAAAGCCTTTTGAAGGAAGCGGCCTCTTTAGCCGCCATGGGCGTTAAAGAATTAATTATAGTCGCCCAAAACACCGGGCTTTACGGTATCGACCTTTACGAAGAGCCTATTCTCCATAAGTTGCTTAAAAAGCTCTCTGAAATAGACGGAATAGAATGGCTGCGGCTTTTATACTGTTATCCGGAAAACATTACAGATGAGCTTATAGAAGAAATGTCCCATAACAAAAAGGTATGTCATTATATCGACATGCCTATTCAACACGCCCACGACGACATATTAAAGCTGATGGGCAGAAAACATTGCTCTTCTGCAAGCATTGAAACCACAATAAACAAACTTAGAGCCGCCATGCCCGATATTAGCATACGTACAACCTGTATTGTAGGTTTTCCCTCCGAATCGGAGAAGCATTTTGAATACTTATGCGGGTTTGCGGAAAAAATGAGATTTGATAAGTTAGGCGTGTTTGCTTATTCCAAAGAAGAAGGTACACCTGCCTGCAATCTTCCAAACCATATAGACGAGCCTATAAAAATACGCAGAAAAGACGAGCTTTTAAACCTTCAGCGCTTTATATCCCTTGAGAAAAACAACGAAAAGGTTGGCCTTACCTTTAAGGTTTTAGTAGACGGCAAGTTGCCCGAGGAAGAAGTATATTGCGGCAGAAGTTATGCCGACTGCTACGACGTAGACGGCTTAATATTTTTCGACTGTGAATATGAGCTAATGGCCGGTGATTTTGTTGATGTTAAAATTATTGAAGCGGCTGAATATGATTTAATTGGGGTTATTGTTTCAGATGAGCAAGACTAATAACCTATGTTCTAAAACCTTTTACTTTTATTTTCATGGAGGATTATTTTGAACTTACCAAATCAACTGACTTTACTTCGTATTTGTATGATACCGCTTTTCCTGGTTATACTGCTGGGTGGGTTTTTGACTCCACCTTTTGATCGATACATTGCTACGGCGGTATTTATTGTGGCCTCCTTAACGGACGCACTTGACGGTTATATTGCAAGAAGCAGAAACCTAATAACTAACCTTGGAAAATTTATGGATCCTCTTGCAGACAAAATGCTTGTTGCCGCCGCGCTTATAGCTATGGTGCAGCTTGAGCTTTTGCCGGCTTGGGTTGTCGTTTTAATAATATGCAGAGAATTTATAATAACCGGCTTTAGAACAATCGCTGCCTCAAGCGGCATAGTGATTGCCGCCGGAAATCTTGGCAAAATAAAAACTATCGTTCAAATGGTTATGATAGTATTTATCCTTATAGGATTTAACGGAGCTTTGGCGGATATAATAACTGCAATCCTTATATGGCTTTCGGTTATTTTTACTATAATATCCGCCGCGGAATATATATACAAAAATATAAGTGTTTTAAAAGGATAGGTGATTTTATGAACGGAGAAATTCTTGCAGTAGGCACAGAGCTGCTGCTTGGTGAAATAGTAAATACAAACGCCCAGTTTTTATCCGAACAACTGGCACGACTTGGCATATCGGTATACTATCAGACAGTAGTTGGCGACAACTGGGACAGGTTATATCAAGCATACGAAAGCGCCTTTGACCGCTCTGATTTGGTCATAACAACAGGTGGCCTCGGCCCTACTGCCGACGATATTACTAAGGAAGTGGGCGCTGAGTTTTTTAAAAAGCAACTTGTGCTTGACGAAAAAACCCTTAATGAAATGAAGCAATATTTTAAAAAGCAAGGTTTTGATTGGACTGAAAACAACACAAAACAAGCGTATAAACCAGAAGGCTCATTGTCTCTTAAAAATGATGTTGGAACGGCGCCCGGCTGTATGATAAGCGAAAACGGAAAAATTCTTATTATGCTTCCCGGCCCGCCTTTTGAAATGGAGCCTATGTTTGAAAACTATGTTTTGCCGGAGCTTAAAAAGAAATCCAGCCTTGTGTTTTGTTCAAGACGGATTAAAATATGCGGTATAGGCGAAAGCAAGGCCGAAAGCCTTGTTAAGGATTTAATCGACAAACAGACAAACCCTACTATAGCGCCTTATGCTAAAATGGGTGAAACGGCTCTTAGAGTAACTGCCAGCGCAAAAAACGAAGCAGAAGCCCTTGAAATCATGCAACCTACTATCGACGAAATTAAATCAAGGCTTGGGGACAACGTTTACGCCGTAGGTGAAACAACGCTGGAAGAAGCCGTTGTTAAGTTACTTATGGATAAAAGGCTTACAATATCCCTTGCCGAATCATGCACCGGCGGCCTTTTAACTGCCCAGCTTGTTAACTGCCCAGGGGTATCGGACGTGCTGCTTGAAGGCGCTGTTACCTATAGCAACGAAGCCAAAATTAAACGCCTTGGTGTTAAGGAGCAGACGTTAAAAACCTACGGCGCTGTTAGTCGTGAAACAGCTAAGGAAATGGCAGAAGGTATAAAGCAATTTTCTGGTTCAGACGTTGGCGTTGCCATAACAGGCATAACCGGCCCAGGCGGCGGAACAGAGGAAAAACCCGTGGGTTTGGTTTATATAGCCGTATCCATAAACGGCACAACTAATGTTAAAGAAATGAAGTACTTAGGTGACAGAGCCAAAATCCGAATGAGGACAGTTATAACCGCTTTGGATTTTATAAGAAGAGCGCTGATTAATTGCTGATTTAGGGAGTTAATTAATGAATGAAAAAATATCTAATATTGTTTTATGGGGCGTGGCTATCGTCTGGGGCACAGGTTTTGTAGGCAGCCAAATTGTAATGGACGAAGGGCTTACGGTATTTGAATTTATAACAGGCCGTTTCTTTGTAGCCGCCTTCATATTAAACATTATGCTTTTTAAGACAATTCGGCGTATTAAAAAAAATGAGTTTAGAGAC
>CAZEYG010000117.1:0-6435 GCA_964516575.1 uncultured Defluviitaleaceae bacterium | reverse complement strand
TATCGATATTTTCTTCGTAAACAGGAATACGCGAGTATTTTTCTTTTAAAACCACCTCGGTTATTTCATGGGGCTCAGATTGAATATCAATAGCTACAATGTCCTTTCTGTGTGTTGCAATATCTCCTACGATTTTGTCGTCAAATTCAAAAACGTTGTTAATCATTTCAATGCGGCTTTCGTCTATAACGCCGCTGTCGGCGTTTGAATCAACTATCATGCGGATTTCTTCGTCAAATGTATCGTCCGGGGTTGAATCAGAGCTTTGTGACAAGCCATCTATCACTTTTAGTATATAAGCCGCCGGAAAAACTACAGGGGAAAAAACCTTGCCGAAAAACGTAATAAAGCTGACAAGGCGGTATGCCGCGGCTTCGGGATAGTTATAAGCTATACGCCTAGGTATGCACTGGCCTAACAGAACCTGGGGAATTGATGTTATGACTATAACTACAAACCAATAAGCCGCCGGGTTAATCTCTGCCGGCATTAGCGGGTATAGAAAATAAACATAAAGCCATAAGGCATAAAGGGTAATGCTGACGGTTAAACCTGTATGTATTGAAACATAAAGTTTAACGGAATTTTCAAGAGCGGCTTTAACCTTAACGGCGTTTTTATAACCGTCGTCGGCTTTTCTCCGAATTCTAACGAGGCTTACCTCCGTAAAAGCGGTGTCGGCCGCAGCAAAAATCCCGTTTATTATAAGTAAAGCAGCAAGGGCTGCTATCCTACCAAACAAAATTTAATCTCCTCCAAAATTTGTATTTACAAATATAATACCTTTGTTAAAGTTTTTAGTCAATATTACGGCTGCAATTTATCAGGACAAACGCATGAAGTGTTTGTCCTGTCGTTAAAATGCGTTGGCGATTACGCCGCCTTTGGCATTTTAGAAAATGATGTTTTTCACTGCTGTGGTTTACATTGTAATTATTAGCATGGTGTAGTAATATTATTCCAAGGATGGTGATTTGATGAAACACGTCGACATATACACTGACGGCGCTTGCTCAAACAACCCCGGCCCGGGAGGGTATGGCGTTGTTCTTTTATATAACGGACATAAAAAAGAGCTTTCCGGCGGTTATAAGCTTACAACAAACAACAGAATGGAAATCCTCGGCGTAATAAAAGGGCTGGAGGTTTTATCTGAAAGCTGTGAGGTTAATCTATATTCCGATTCGAGATACGTTGTGGACGCTATAGAAAAAGGATGGGTCGTTAAATGGAAAAAAAACAACTGGATGCGAAATAAAAGCGAAAAAGCACTGAACGTGGATTTATGGATAATTCTTTTGGAGCTGCTGAAGAAACACAAGGTTAAATTTATTTGGGTTAAGGGTCATGCGGATAATGAGTATAACGAGAGGTGTGACTTTTTAGGCAGACAGGTTATTAAGAACGGTCTGCTGGAAGAAGACAATGGGTATGTTGAGAGAGATTTTTTATAGAGCAAAAGGGCTAAACAGCTACTAGGGTGTGTTACATATAATCCATTTATGTGAACACACCCTAATTAAGCCGGTAGTTACTTATCCCCTTATAACTCATTTTAAAAAGGGGTTTGAGGTTGCAAAATAGTTGTAAGATTTAATTGCCGCAATATTACTACTTATTAGCCGCAATCATAAGTTGGAGGAACATCTGAGCAACTTCTGCCCGGGAAGCCGGATTTTGCGGATAAAAGTTATTGCCGTAGCCGTTAAGAAAGCCAAGCCTACGTATATAGTCGATAGCTTCTATAGCCCACGGACTAAACTGGCTGCTGTCGTCAAAGGATTGGATTGTACCGTTTTGAGGCAAGTCCATACCTTTAAACTTTATATAATTTGCCAATATAACAGCCATTTGCTCCCTTGTTATGTTTTCATCAGGGGCAAACCTTCCGCCTCCAACGCCGGAAATAATAAGATTTTCAGCAGCCCAGGCAATAGGTCTGCCGTAATATTCGTTTATGTCCACGTCAGTAAAGGGTGATACGTTATAACCGGTTAAGTCTACGCCGTCAAACCTAGCTAGGACTGCCGAAAACATTCCTCTTGTCATTGGGTCATCAGGGGAAAATGTTGTTGGGGTTGTGCCTGCAAACAAGCCGTTTTGATACGCTGCCATAACGGCATCATAATACCAGTCGTTTTCGTTCACGTCGACAAACGGACAGTATGCGCCGGAGTAGTCATAGATTGATTCGTCTCTTTCAGTTGAAATGGTCAGGCTCGTTTCGGCATAACCATATTTAAAAAGGAACCGCACCATGTGTTTACTCTGTGACATAGTATCTAAATATTCAGGACTTAATCTGACGATTGTGCTGCCTTCTGCTGAGGTGTATTTGTCGGTTAGAACAACTGAGTTATCAAATCTCATGCCAATAAACTCACCATGGTTTGCGTCAATCTTCCATGAATAACCGTTTCTGCTGCCTTTAAACCATGTTCCGTCGGCGCCGCTTAAGAAACGATATATATTATTAAAAATGGGATTGTTGTCATAGTAACCTGTACCAGCAATGTTGGCGTCGTTAGCGCCGCTATTGTAGGTCGACACCGTTACGTTGCAGGATGCAGTGTGGCCGCCGTCGACTGTTGTAACTGTAATAATCGCCAAACCGTTACTTACAGCCGTTACTAGACCGTTTGTATCTACTGTGGCAACAGCGTAATTGCTGCTTGACCAGGTGACAGATTTGTTAGAGGCATTGCTTGGGAAAACTGTGGCGATTAGTGTTTCGCTATAGGGGCTGATGTTGGTGTATAATGAGGTGCTGTTTTTGTTTAGTGTTACGCCGGTTACAGGCGTTGATGTGCATACGACAGAAGTCGCTCCGTTTAAAGTGAGTGTACCGCTGGTTGTCTGAGCAATAACTGAGCTGCCGTTCATTGCTTTCCACATAACTTCATAATTGGCCGGTGTAGCAACAGAAATAGTGCCGGTTAAGGATGGGGCGCTAAGTACTGTTAAATCTCCCGTAAATGGGCTTAAAAGCTCAATGGTTTTGCCGTCCATATTCATGCCGGCGTTTACAGTCAGGCTGCCGCCGTCGCTTTCCAGCTTATTAAAGTTAACTTGACCCAAAGCAAAGTTAACTCCGTTAAGTGACAAATCTACATTTCCTTTTACCTTTAGAGTGCCGATTTGTGCCGTAACACTTCCACCCGTTCCGCCGCTTACGGCGCCTCCGCCGGTGCCGTCAGTTCCTGCTTTAAATTCAAGGGTTTGTGTTCCGTTTGCAAAAAGGGTACCTACTATCAAGCTGGCGCTTCCGCCGTTTCCGCCGTCTCCTGTGTCGGTGTTGAAGCTGATATCACCGCCATTTCCGCCGTAAACCTTTAAGCCGCCTGTTAGGGTAAGGAATCCGCTGCCATCATTATATTCAGCAGAGCCGCCGCTTCCGCCGTTGCAGATAGTTCCGTCACTTCCGTCATCTCCGACAGAGGTTATTGCGCCGGGGATTAAGCTGCTTGCGCCCAAAGCACCCATTCCAGGTAAACCTAAACTTCCTCCTGAAAAACTTCCGGCGCTTCCGCCGCTTCCGCCGTTAATGCCAGTGTTGTCGTTTCCGCCGCCGCCGCCGCCAATTCCTCCGTTACCGGCGGTTACGTCGCCTCCAGCTCCTCCTGAACCGAACTGCATTATAGTACCGGTTCCTGAGACATATTCCACATACCCGCCACCACCACCGCCGCCGGGTTGGTTTTTGGGGGAAAGCCCGCCGCCGCCGCCACCGCCGCCTTGGATATAAAAGGAAGTGACGTGCATGTCAGCCGCAGATACATTAATCGTAGGGGAGAAAGCTATAAAACCCGCCGTTACAAAGCTGATTATTCTTTTAAATAAGTTTTTGTTACTAAAGAAAAGTCTTCTGTTCATTGCCATAACCTACCTTTCGGTTTTATATAAAAAATGATAACTAGCCAAAATTAAACTGTATATAAATAATACATTAAAACAAACCTATTGTCTACTGTACCAAAGTATTTATGCTTAGTTAAATAAAAAAATATTATTACTTTGGCAGCTAAAAAGCCGGTGGATTGAAAAACAACCCACCGGCTTTTTTATAACCTATTCCCCACTGGCAGCGGGGGATTCCTTGTTTCTTTATATATCAAATTTAGGCAATGTCTTAAACCCTTCTTCAAGCTGCTCATCAGTAGGCACAAAATCCGTCATAGTGCCGCTGTTGTAGCTCATATAAGCTCCAAGGTCAAAATACCCTGTGCCTGAAAGACCAAAGACAATCTTCTTACATTCTCCTGTTTCTTTGCATTTTAACGCTTCGTCAATAGCAACTTTTATAGCATGGGCAGATTCCGGGGCGGGAAGAATGCCTTCACATTTTGCAAACAGCGTCGCCGCTTCAAACACCTTTGACTGCTCAACGGCCACAGCTTCAATATATCCGTCGTGATATAGCTTTGACATAACCGGGTTCATGCCGTGGTATCTTAAACCGCCTGCATGGTTTGGCGACGGCATAAAGCCGCTGCCTACAGTATACATTTTTATAAGCGGCGTCATTTTGCCGGTATCGCCGAAGTCATAGGCGTATTTACCCCGTGTAAAGGAAGGGCAGGACGTTGGTTCAACGGCGATAAACCGGGTATCGGATTTACCGTTTATTTTGTCGGCTAAAAATGGAGCCATTAAGCCGCCAAGGTTTGAGCCACCTCCGGCACATGCAATCATTATGTCAGGTTTTTCGTCGTATTTTTCAAGGGCCACCTTAACCTCAAGACCTATTACGCTTTGATGCAGTAAAACATGATTAAGAACACTGCCAAGCACATAACGACAGTTTTTTGTAGTGACTGTTGTTTCAATGGCTTCACTTATGGCGCAACCTAATGAGCCGCCGGTATTGGGGTTTTCTTTAAGTATCCTTTTACCAACCTCGGTTGTGTTTGAGGGGGACGGAGTTACTTTTGCGCCGTAGGTTTCCATAACTGCCTTTCTGTAAGGCTTTTGCTCGCTTGAAATTTTAACCATAAAAACTTGTAAGTCTATGCCGAAAAAGGCGCAAGCCATCGATAAGGCCGTTCCCCATTGCCCGGCGCCCGTTTCTGTAGCAAGGCTTGTTATACCTTGCTCTTTGGCATAATAAACCTGTGGCGCTGCGGAATTCAGCTTGTGAGAGCCGCTTGTGTTTGCGCCTTCAAACTTGTAGTATATATGAGCGCTTGTGCCCAATTCCTGTTCAAGACAGTAAGCCCGGACAAATGCTGACGGGCGGTACATCTTGTAAAAATCCTGAATAGGTTTTGGAATAGGTATAAACCTGTCTGTAACGTTTAATTCTTGGGCAACTATTTCATCACAAAACAGCCCCTTAAGCTCGTCAGCAGAACATGGCTTTCCCGTTTGGGGGTTTATAAATGGAGGCGCTTGCTCCTTCATATCGGCTCTTAGGTTATACCATGTCTTAGGAAGCTCCTTTTCGCTTAAATATGTTTTGTAGGGTATTTTTTCCATGCTGATCACCTTTCTTTTAAAATTTATTTTGACAAATAAAAAAACTCTTGCCCCATATAGGGACAAGAGATATTACTCCTGCGGTACCACCCAATTTGGCCATAAAGACCCACTCAGTCGTGTACTGACATACACCTTAACCTTGTAACGAGCTTAAGTCCCTCGTCAGCGCCTACTTAGCAAAAGCTATTTTCGGGCTGCCCTCATAAGTCCATTCGATTATACCCTTGCTGCTGCCTCACACCAACCGCCAGCTCTCTGAAAGAAGAATATAATTTACTTACACTTAATCATCTGTTTGTCATTAATATTCATTAATATTATTTACAAAAATAGAATACTCCATATTTAGTATTAAGTCAATAATAAAATTTAATAATAATAATCAAATAAGTAAAAAAACTTTAGCAATATTTGTGATTCTGTGTTATACTTACATTGATTTGCCAGCGCAATAATTTTTGCATATGGGGGGAAATTTTTTATGGCAAAGCTTTTTAACATTGATGATGATATTACGATATTAAATGCAAACAAAGTTTTCTTTGAAAGTAAAGGACATACAATCTTAACGGCTTCATGTTATGAAGATGCTATGGAAATTTTAAATAACAACTGCTTTGATTGTATAATATTAGACATATGTCTAGGTTGTAATGACGGCAAGGATGGTTACGCTATTTGTCAAGAAATTAGAAAAACTCTTAATACTCCGATTATATTTTTAACGAACATGTCGGATGAAAGTCACGTGCTTCAATGTTTTAGCAGCGGGGGAGACGACTATTTAGTCAAACCTTATAGCCTTAATGAGCTTGAAGCGCGGGTTAATGCCCGAATAAAACGATATACAAATGTTGATCTGCCACAAAACATTTTACGCTTTCCGCCTCTTTCTATAAATCTGGAAACAAAGAGCGTTTATATCCACGAAAAACGCATTCACCTTACCAATATTGA
>CAZEYG010000116.1:0-6458 GCA_964516575.1 uncultured Defluviitaleaceae bacterium | reverse complement strand
TGCCGTATTTGTTTTTTATTGCCTTTGCTATACATAACGTGATAGTTTTTTTATTAATCAGCTTAATGTTTGTTATAAGCTCTGAAAGAGTCATTTCACGGCTGTTGTTTACAAAGGATTGTACTGATTCCTCCTGTAACAAACGCTCTGCTTCTTCTCTTAACCGATTGTTGTATTCGGCTGTCTTATAAACCTTAAGAGGGCTGATATCGAAAATCCTTCCGCATATTTCCGCTGCGGCAATTAGCTTTTCAGATGCTTCTGCCTTACCTTCCCATGTATCCTCTATAACCTTCCCTGCAATTTTATCATTAAGAATGTTGACTGAATCGTCTCCGCTATTAGTAATATCAATGCCCAGTATTGTACATAAGCGATTAATCCTTGCTAGGCTCTTATAATAAAACCATTTAAACTCGTCTTTTTCAAATGTATATGCCTTGCCTTCATAAACGGACATGGCTTTCATTGCGTCTAAATAACCTATACGTATGTTTCGCCTTGCGTATTCTTTATCGAAAAACAAAAAATTCCCCAAATCCCATTTAGAATAGATATATATTATATTTTCCGCCGCTTTTAATGCGCTTTTGCTAAACCGCCTTATGCCGAAAACATCAAGGTCTACGGCAATAATATTTGACGCCCCTTTTTCCATCGCAATATCAATAGGTAGGTTGTCATAATACGCTCCGTCTATATATTCAACACCATCTATTTCATATGGCTTAAAGGCAGGGAAACAAGCGGCGCTTGCAAGCAAAAAATCCACCAGCATACCCTCGGCTATGTTTTCTTTAAACAATCTTCGAGGCACAAGGCTGCTTTTTTCAACGGTTACTATACCAAACTCAATAGGCGAATTTCTAATTTTCTCTTCTATTATATGGTCGCTAAGTATTTTCTTTAATCCGCTGTACTCTACCCCACCCTTCTTAAAAAATTCCTTAGCGTAAAATGTATAATCGTTTGCTGCGCTTTCAGGCAGCTCAATATCCAAAACCATATCGTTTTCAAGCTCAGACCACATTGAAAGGGCAATATCAAAATCGTCCTGTACAATTACGGCGCCGTTTAAAGCACCAACTGATGTCCCAGTTATAATATCTATTTTATAGTTAAGCTCTCTGAGAGCCTGCCAAACCCCAATCTGATAAGCGCCTCTGGAGCCGCCTCCACCAAGAACCAAAGCGTTCAAGCCCATAATCTCACCGCTTTTCTTATATATGTACTCATTATAAATAAAATAAAATAAGAGCGCAAGTTTTTGGCAAACAAAAAACCGTGCTCATAAGCCACGGCTCAGATTGTCGGTAAAGTGGCTTCGCCACTTTGCCGAGTACTTATTGAAGTCTGCGACGCTAAAACCTAAAAAATTAGTTGCCAACAATCTGAATCCTACTCATAAGTCACGGATTTTTGTTTTGCTTGTCTTATCTGTTTGTCGTTTATCTCTACTTATCTCATCGTAGGCATTGGCCCTGCGCCCTGTTGGGTAGTGGCCGCCTTTGTAAGAGAAGATTTAACGCCGGCTACATCCTGCTGTCCGGCAGAAGGAGCAGGTGTATAATAACCTTTTTGCTCTGCGACTTTATATAAATCATATTGAAACTTTTCGTCACCGTTTCTCATCTGTTGAAATGTCTGTCGTAAGTTTTGGTCGGAGCATTCGGAAATAACCTTTGCATAATTTCCGATGCTTGATTTAGTCCCTGATAATACGTCTAAAACCATATCTCTTTCTTGCATGTTTAAACCTCCACCTTAGTTAATTGCTACAGCATTTGAATTAGATTTTGAGCGCTTTGCTGTGCTTGTTGAGCAGCCTGTGAAAACATCTGCTTAATTTGCTGATCCTGGCATTGATTTGCATAGGTGCTTAACTTAGAAGCCATAGTTTGATGCCCGGTTACGATTTCACGAATAGAGTTTAATTCTGACTGAGTAAAATTCGCCATTACACATTCTCCTTTCAAGTATTATTACGGCGGCAATTAAATATGTCATTAATTTGCCATGTTATTAATTTTGCCGCCGCAAAACCCCTTTTAATGGGTATTAATCTACTCTGCAAGTAACGTAAGAGGGTTTACTGCCTCTTCATCCTTACATACCTTAAATGATAAATGATTACCTAAGAGCACGGAATAAATAGAAGGATCACCTACTCCGCCTATAACCTGTGATTTTGCTACAATATCGCCTTCCTTAACTAACACACCGTCTTGAAGCTGACTGTATGTAGTAGTCCAGCCGTTGCCATTGTCGATAACTACAGTATTGCCATATTCTCTTGATGTTGTAACTGATTTTACTACGCCGTCAGCCGCTGCTTTAACCTGTGTTCCCTGTTCTGCCGATATGCAAATGGTGTCATTTGTTCTGAACTGGTTAAGGGTTGAATCATAGATAGCGTGGTTATTGCTAAATTCCATAACTACTTCGCCGTTTATAGGCCAAAGCATTTTGCTTCCGTCTTCAAACTTATTAAATGCCTGTTCTTTGCTGTTATTTGCTTCGGATTGCTTTTTCTTGTCTACAGGAGCCTCTGGTTTTGCCGGCTCCGGAACCTTCTGCTCGTTAACCTTTGGAGCATTTGGGTTTGTGTTTGGCGCAGCGCTTGGTACAGGGTTAGGCGTTGTGCCCGGTGTTGCTCCAGGCGTCGCCCCGGGTTGTGAAGGTTTACCGCTTTCAACCGGCTTTGTTGCTTCGTTCCCGGCTTGAATAGATGAATCAACCGGTCTTGCCTTTGAAATACCTTCAGATGTTACATCCTTTTCAACATAGGGCGTTTCAAGGGTGTATTCATCATCCAACTGATCCTCCAACTGTGTTAAATAACTTTTTGTGCTGCTTTTGTTTGTAGCTTCAAGCTGGCTTAAATCCATTTTATTAGTTGTACCGTCCGCTACGCTTGGCTTATTAAAAGCCGAAAGATTGGTAAATGATACAACCGCCGCCAAAACCATCGCTACGCCTAGGCTTCCGTAAAGCGTATAGTAGAAGCCCTTTTTCTTGAAAATGCTTTCGTCTCTTGGTGACTTGTTTTTCATTCTTTTACACCTCCAACAGTATTATTTACAGTTATTTTTTAATTATTCATAATTTTTACATTTTTGCTAAATTTATTCAGCTTGTTTTTTAACCCTTTGCCCTATGAATTCTTCCGCCTAAATCCCTAATTTTTTCGTCTAACTTATAATAACCTCTGTCTATATGGTAAATATCACTGACCTCGCTTGACCCCTCCGCCGTTAAAGCCGATAGTATTATTGCTGCTCCGGCTCTTAAATCAGTGGCCTTAACCTGAGCGCCCATCAGCTTGTTGCTTCCTTCTATTATGGCTGAACGGCTTTCTATTTTTATATTTGCGCCCATGCGTTTAAGCTCGCCAACGTGCATAAATCTGTTTTCAAATACAGTTTCGGTTATAACACTTGTGCCCTCACAAAGGGATAAAAGCCCCATAAATTGCGCTTGCATATCGGTGGGAAAACCTGGATAGGGCAAAGTTTTTATAACCGTACATTTTGGCTTGGCTTTTGGGGAATAATAAACCCTTACGCCACCCTCCGTTTCCTCTACTGTTGCGTTGGTTTCCTTTAGTTTAGCCATCATAGGTTTTAAATGGTCAAGCACAACGTTTTCTACGGTTATGTCGCCTTTTGTTATGGCGGCGGCTACCATAAACGTTCCGGCCTCAATACGGTCGGGTATTATTGTGTAATTCCCGCCTGTAAGCTCCTTAACACCGTTTATTTTTATTGTGTCTGTGCCTACGCCTTTAACCTCTGCGCCAATAGAATTCAAGAAGTTTGCCAGGTCAACTATTTCCGGCTCAATGGCACAGTTTTCGATAACCGTCTGCCCTTCTGCCAAAACAGCCGCCATAATAATGTTTTCCGTTGCGCCAACGCTTGGAAAATCTAGGTATATGTTAGTACCCTTGAGCTTTTTGGCATAAGCCGTAACGTAACCGAATTCGTTGTTAATCCGTGCGCCCAGTGCTTCAAAGCCTTTTAAATGCAAGTCAATTGGGCGTATTCCGATTGGACAGCCGCCGGGCATAGGTATTTTTACATGGCCTGTTCTTGCAAGCAGCGGGCCCATAAGTAAAAACGATGCCCGCATCTTACTTACCAGCTCGTAAGGCGCTTCGCACGTAACAATGTTATCGGCCTTTATTATTATTGAGCCGCTTTTGTCGCTCCATTTTGCATAAGCCCCAATTTCAGAAATAAGGCGCTTCATTACATAAACATCACTTATTTGAGGTATGTCATGAATAATACATCTTTCCTGTGTCAGCAGAGTTGCAGCTAATATAGGAAGAGCTGAATTTTTTGAGCCTCCAATTTTAACAACACCTTTTAAAGGCGGACTGCTTTCAATTATGAATTTTTCCATGTGCCTAAGCCATTTCCCCTTTTAAAATTTAACTTATTTTTTTATGTGCTGCCGTTCGTAACAGGCCTTCGGCCGTTTAGTAACAGTATTATTAACACAAAATAAAATAAATAAACTTTACATTGCTCAAAACGTATATTAAAATGAAATAAAGAAAAAATTAAATAATGAGGAGGTAGAAACCATGAAAAAGATGAAATCAAGAATCTTAACTTTATTAGAAGAAGGAAAAATAACTGCAGATGAAGCCCATAAGCTGCTTGAAGCCATAAAACCCAACGATTGCGATTATGATACCGTTTTTTCTAAAGAAAATGTAGAGGAAAAGCTGAATAGCTTCTCCCAGTCTGTAGACAGCTTTGCTAAGGAGTTTTCCGATAAGATTAACGAGGTTTATAAAGGAATGGAACCTACAGTCAAAAAGACTACAAAGGTCGTTGTTGAAAAAACCGTTAAAGTACTTGACGAAATATCCAAATCCCTTAGCGAAAGCATTCAGAATATTGAAAATGCTGTTCAAGAGGGCAGCGAATGTAGCTGTCAGGACGTATGTAACTGTGCCGAAAAGGCTGTTGAGGAAGTAAGCAGCTTTATAGACGAAGCCGCTAAAGGCGTTTCCGATTTTGTAAAGGAAGTAAACGAAAATTCATGCGGATGTAATGAAAACTGCACTTGCGACAACGACGGCAATAAAACGAATTAATCAATCAGCTTAAAATAACATAATCAACTACCCCGCCTTAATTACATTAGCAAGGTGGGGTTTTTATTGTTGGACATTATAGGTTATTTCTGCTAAAATATTGATATGTAATTTGTTCCATAAGAATCCATAAGAATTGTATATCAAGCGTTTTGACTTTTCATTGATTATTTTTAGATTAGAAAAGTCAAAACAGCAAGCGGTGCTTCATTTTGAATCTTTTTATTAGAGCAACCCGCTATAGAGGTGCAAAATGTATTTAAAAAGGCTGGAGCTTCAAGGCTTTAAATCCTTCCCGGATAAAGTACGCCTTGAGTTTAATAAGGGAATAACCGCCGTAGTTGGCCCCAACGGCAGCGGTAAAAGTAATATTGCAGACGCTATTCGCTGGGTTTTAGGCGAACAAAGCGCCAAAAGCCTTAGAGGCGGCAAGATGGAGGATGTTGTTTTCTCCGGTACAGAAAACAGGCGTGCGGTTGGTTTTGCCGAGGTGTCAATAATAATAGACAACCTTGACGGCGCATTACCTTTGGAATATTCCGAAGTAACTATCACCCGCTCTCTTTATAAAACAGGCGACAGCGAATACCGAATTAACGGAGGTCACTGTAAGTTAAAAGACATCTACCGTCTTTTTATGGACACCGGCATAGGAAAAGAAGGTTATTCCATAATCGGCCAAGGCCGTATAGAAGAAATCCTAAGCAGCCGCTCCGAGGACAGGCGGCTGCTTTTTGAGGAAGCTGTCGGAATAGTAAAATACAAGGGTCGGCGGCAGGAAGCCTTTGTTAAGCTGGAAAAGGAAAAACAGAACCTTGTGCGGGTTGATGATATTATTGCAGAGCTGGAAAAGCAGGTTGAGCCCTTATCTGTTAAATCCGATAAGGCAAAAAAATACCTTTTACTTAAAGAGCGTCTAAAGCTCCTTCATATTAACATATTTCTTCTGGAAGCAACAAAAGGTCAAAAACTGAAAGCAGAGCTTGATGAGGCTATCGAAGCCATAACCGAGCAGATTCGTGCCGTTTGTGAGCAGCGTGATAAATATAATAATGACCTCATGGCTTTGAAGCAAAAGGCACTTGTGGCCGACGAAGATATTAAGTTAAATACGGATATTTTAAACAAACTGCAAATTGAATCTGAGCAAACCGAAAGCGGCATAAGGCTGAAAAAAGAACAGATCCAGCATATTTTACAAAATATAGATAGGCTGAACGAGGACATTGCTAAAAAACAAGCCGAAATGAAAGCGTTAAAGGATGAACGAGATGCTAACGCATTGAGGCAAACCGACTTGTGTGACAAGCTCAAAGCGCTTAACGAGGTTTTAGCTTTGAAACAGGAC
>CAZEYG010000115.1:0-6483 GCA_964516575.1 uncultured Defluviitaleaceae bacterium | reverse complement strand
AAGGCTTTTAAGCTGATGCGAAATAGCAGATTTAGTCATGTTAAGCAAAACGGCTAAATCACAAACACACATTTCTTGAGCGCTAAGAGCCCATAGGATTTTTATGCGTGTGCTGTCGCCAAAGATTTTAAAAAAATCCGCCAAGTCGTAAAGTAAAGCCTCATCAGGCATTAGCTCCTTTACTGCATTAACAATTTCCGAATGAATTACATCACAATCACATGTAAAGTTTTTTCCATCGGACATTACACACCTCCAAAAAAATAATTGAGCAATCATTCAACTATAGTGTTATTATAATTGAATGGTTGCTCAATTGTCAATAGAATATTTATCCTGATGGAGTTGGGTCTAATCCAAATAAATAATAAGCTTGACTTTAACGCCCTCGTCTTTTTTAAGGACAACAGCGTGAATATTAATGGTTCTATCTGAATTTTTCATTCTATAGGCAAACCGGCCAGATATGCCTGATTCCGCAACATGAATAATATCGTCCCTTAGCTTGACCTCATCTTCAAAAAACTCATATAAGCCTTTGCCAATAATAGAAGAGCTATCTAATAATCGACCGGCATTAAAGTTGTTCATTTGAATAATACCAACTGCGTCAACAAAAACAATTGCTCTAACGTCGCTGTCTATGACGGTTGAGGAAAGCTCCCTTTCCCATTTAAGCTCAAGCTGGGCTTTTTTAAGGGTAGTAATATCCTTTTGTATGCAAGTATATCCCAAAAGCTCATGGTTTTTGCCGTATCTAGCAAAGATAGAAAGATCGCCGTGATACTCTGTGCCGTCGGGTTTTTTGAAAAGGCCGTTGTACGAACCCTTGCCTTCAATATTTATTTTATTGCTAAACTCTTTAATGATATGTGGATTTCTGTCCTTATCTTCATAAGCGATATTTATATTTTTGCCTAAAATATCTTGTGCAGGGAAGCCAATCAGGTTCTCGGCACCTTTGCTCCATGTTATAACAATGCCGTCCTTATCGGTAGCATAAATAGCATAATCCTGAACGCTGTCTATAATATCGTTTAAAAACTGGATTCTTTCCTGCACTTTTTTTTCTAAGTCCTCATTAAGGTTTTGAATAAGCCTGTTTTGAAATTTTAGCTCGTTAGTAAGCCGTTTTGTTTTTTCATAGGTTATGCCGTTACTTACGGCGACTCCAAAGTAGTATTTTATAATGTCAACCAGCTTAAGCTGTTCCGGGGAATAATTATATAAGCTGGCGAAAACAAGGGTTCCTAAAATTGTATCCTGTGAGAAAATAGGTATTACCATAATGCTTTTTGGCTTAATTTTCCCTAAAAAAGAGCGGATAACATATATTGTGTCGTCGGGAATGTCATAAAGGATTTTAACCTCCTTATTAACAGCAGCCGAACCTATAAAACCTTCGCCTAACGTTAAATCAAATTCGCTGTATATATTTTTGCTAAAGCCTATCGAATATTTTATTTCCAGCTTTTCGCTTATTGCGTTAGCTAAATAAAAAGCGCCGCAATTGCTTTTTGTAAGCTCTACGAGTTTCGGCATAAGGTCGTTAAGTAACTTATCAAGCTCCATGTTAACAGCTACTGAGTTTAGAATGTTTCTAATTTCCTCTTGATTGGTTTCTTTTTCTTTAATGCTTTCCTTTACGGCGTTTATAGCTGAATAAACAGGAGCAAAGTCTGTGCTTTTATCGAAAACATAAATATGGTCGTCATCATCCATAGTAATTTTTTTTAGAGCGGCGACAAGTTCATCCGTTCTTTTAACCGTATTTTTATGAACACTATAACGCACATAACTATACATAAAAACGGCTACGGAACAATTGGTGAATACAAATAAAATAATTGGGTTATTTGTTGTATATATAAAAGAACACGCCAAAGCAAGAGCTACAAATTCAAATATTAATCCCAGCCTTAAAACAAATTCTTTATTACTTATACGCATTAGGGCAACCCCCTTTTTTGAAGCAGTTTTCATAAAGCGCAAAATATATTACGGCGGTTTGTCTTATAATAAATTTTGCGAAATAACCTTTAATACATGGTTATCTGTAGGCGTAAAAATATAATGAGCATTACGTTTTTTACAAAAGGCGGCTATTTCATCATGGTAACTGTTGAGAGCTTCCTTGTATTTGTTTAATATATCTGCGTTTATATACAAATCAATATTAGCTTTTGTTTCGCTGTCGTAAAGCCTGAGACCGTCTGCTAAAGCAGGGGATATTTCATCTCTTGACATAATATGCACAAGAATAACCTGTTGTTTCTTGCTTTGAAGCAGCTTAACAGCCTCCTCGTAACCATCCAGCGAAAAAAAGTCTGATAAGATAAAGCTGATTCCTGAGCCGATGTTTAAGCCTTTTATCCCCAAAATGCTTTTAGTGAGAGAGGTCTTTCCGGAAGGCTCAATTTCGTTTAAAAACCTGACTATAGAAGGAAACAAATCCTTAGAGGAAACATTAGTCTTTTCAAAGCCTATTTTCTCGTCACAAGCAAAGATATTTAGCTTATCGGCGCTTTTAAGGGTAAGGTATGCAACGGAGGCGGCAAATAGTTTTGAATAATAGCTTTTGTTTACGCCGCCAAAATCCATTGATTTACTTTTATCTAAAAAGATATTAACGGAGGATTGCTTTTCCTCTGAAAACAGCTTTATAAACAGCTTATCAAAACGCCCGTAACTATTCCAGTCTATGCGCCTGATGTCGTCACCTTGGGCATAATCTCTAAAATCCGAAAACTCAAGAGAGCTGCCCTTAGAGTCGGACTTTCTAATACCGTTATAACCTGAATTTGCCTTAGTGTTCATTTTAAGCCTTAACATGTCCAGCTTGTTAATATATTCTTTTGTAAGTGTGTCCAAAATATTATGAGTCATTACATCAACTCTTTCTAAAACAGCTCTTTTAAAATAAAGTCGGCGCTTATGCCTTCCGCAAGCGCTTCAAAATTCAAGAATAAGCGGTGTCTAAGGGTGGGGAAAGCAGCCTTTTTAATATCCTCAAAAGCTACGTTAAACCGGCCGTCAAGGAGCGCATATATTCGGGAAACGTTTATTATTGCCTGAGCGCCTCTGGGGCTTGCGCCGTAGCGTACGTATTTAGCGGTTATTTCTGGCGCACCTTCAAGCTCTGCATGAGTTTTAAGCACAAGCTCCATAGCATATTGGGCTACGGGTTTTGCTATTGCAACATGGCTTGATATTTTATTAAGCTCATTTATTTTTTCACTATCGCAAACCTTTGTAAGCTCCGGCATTTGCGTGCCTGTAGTAAGCTCAACTATGTTAAAAAGCTGTTCCTTATCGGGGAATTCTACGTTCAGCTTCATTATGAACCTATCTAATTGAGCCTCAGGCAAAGGGTATGTACCCTCTAGCTCAAGGGGGTTTTGAGTAGCAAGGACAAAAAAAGGCGACGGCAGAACATGGGTAATTTTACCTATTGTAACCGTTTTTTCCTGCATTGCTTCAAGCAAAGCGCTTTGGGTTTTTGGGGTTGCTCTGTTTATTTCGTCGGCTAATACTATATTTGCAAATATTGGACCTTTTTTAAATTCAAAGCTACTGCCCGAATCACCTCTGACGAAAATATCCGTGCCGGTTACGTCTACAGGCATAAGATCGGGAGTAAACTGTATTCTTGAATATTCCATATCAAGTGCTTTTCCAATAGCCTTAACAAGTTGGGTTTTACCTAGACCAGGCAGACCCTCCAAAAGCACGTTGCCCCCGGCGACTACTGCAACCAATACGTTTCTTATAAGCTCCTTTTGGCCTATAATGGCCTTACTTATCTCGTTTTCTATTTTAACAAAATCGTCCCTAAAAGATAGAGCCTGCTGCTCCGTAATAGAGCCGGCAGTCTGTTGCGCTGCTTGTTGTATTGCTTCCATGAAAGAAACACCTCTGGTTAATATTAGTATATTTTAATTATTATTGATTAGAACATTTTCGCCCCGGCACCAAATGCACCGGGGCTGTCTTTTAACCGCATAAACAAAAAATCATTTATGCGGAACCCTTTAATTAGCTTTGTCGATGTTATTATGTATAATATTATCAAGTAACTCTGCTGTCTTGAATATAAGCTGTTGGCAGCCGCATTCGGGTAAGCTATGTTTTGTAATAAGCTCAAAGCAATTAACAGTATCCATGTTCATTACTTTTTTAAAGTCATCGAAAAACTCCTTGACAATCAGCTTAACGGTTTCGTCTTGGTTTGAGGGCACTTTGGTAAAAATTCGCCCCAATACCATAATGGAGCTTGTATATGCGCCGCAAGCATAACCGATATACATACCGCCGCCAAAACCAGTGCTCATTTTAAGGGCATCGTCGGAAAGACCAAGGTTATAAACTATATTTGAGCCGTAAAGAATCTTTTCGGCGCAAGAAAATTTTTCTTTAACCCCAAAACCTTCAGCTAATAAGTTCTTTAGTGGTGTGACCTCGACTTTTTGCATACATCCTCCTGAAAATTATAGAATTATATCTATTAATGAGCCGGTGGAGCTGTTTGCTTTGTTATTACCTATGGAGTTAATGTAACCGTAGTATTGCTCCGTGACAGATGATATGCCGGAGGCTGAAAAAATACCCGAGCTTTGAATCAAGCTCTGTATTCCGGAGTCTTCGGCCGAATTAGAGGAATAATTCTGTAAATTATACGTATCCCTTGCGAACCGGTTTGAGTTTCTATATGCGTCGGAGGAAATCCGGGATATTTTAGCCGTAAAGCCACCGCCGGTAAATATATTATTAGACGAAAGAATTCTTCCCGCTGTTCCGTTTTCTATTGATTTATTTAATTTATCCGATTCGACAGAGATAAAGCCATCGGAAGTTACGTTAAGCCCAATCCTCGAAAGGGAAGGGGAGTAAGACTTTGCAGCTGATAAAATATCGGAATGAAGCTTATTCATTGCTTTTCCGCTGCTGTTGCCTTCAACAAAGGCAAGGAGATTATTATAATTTTTAACAAAGCTGTTAACCTTGCCGGCAATAGAATCTTCGTCTTTTGCCATATAAATTTTAGACGGCTTATCGGTTGTATGCTTAAGATAAGCGGTAACGCCGCCTAAATCAACCTCGTTGGATTGGGATTCGGTATAATCCTTTTCATTAACTTTATATATGGCGTTTTTAGCTGTTTGAGAAACATAATCAGCGCCCAAGGAAGAAACAATCCTTCCGTTACCGGGCACGTCGTTAATTAAAAAGCCATTATTTTCACCGGTTTTCTTAGATTCTAAAACCAAAGAGCTTTTTGGTTTTGGAATCATAAGTGATGCTGGCTGTTACGCCAATGTTTTTGTTGTTTACGGCGTCGGCAGTTTTTTGAAGAACAGCTTTGTTTGTATCGTTGCTTTTCACATTTACGCTTATATTATAGCTTTTCCCACCAACAGATAAAGCAAAGTGATTTTGCCCGGCAAGGCCTGAATATTTGGCAGCAGGGTCAAGCTGGCGGCCTGTGTTTTGTTGCGCCGCCGCAACCTGCTTAATATCCAGAGACGCTGAAAATCTATTCTTAGGAGGATTATTTTCGTCTGTTTTTAATGTAAAGGCGGTTTTATTGTCGGCTACGGCAGTTGTTTTTTTAAATATGGATTTTGGCCCGTTAAGCAGATCCTTAACCGTTGAGTTCAATGCGGAGGCATATTGTTTTATGTTTGATGCAATAATGCTGCCAAATGCAGAGGTTTTAGCTTTACTGCTGTTTTTAACGGCGTTTAAGTTTAATATTTGGTTTAGTGAGCCAATAGATTTTGAGCCTGAAGGCGACGAGTTTCCTATATAAGAATTATAACCTGAGCTATAGCTAGCATATGGATTTTTGTCGATATTAACAGCCATTTTAATCACCTCACAATTTACAAATACGATAATATCAGTCCTGATTAAAATTATAGACTGCTATCGGTCAAAAGACTTCACGGCTCTAGCGTTCGGCTTCCCTCTGCACTCTATGTTTTAATCTAGGATTAGTATAAGATACCTCAATAATATAATACAATTCAAGCAATCTATTGTCAAGGAAATACTAGACTTCTTTCAAAAACAACCTGCCCCAAAAGCAGCAATACACTTTTACGGCAGGTTGTTAGATTTATGACATCAGAGCATATTTATAAGCATATTCAAAAACCAAGCCGCAAATAAACCAAACAGGAGCATAGTCAAGTCTAACAACACCCTTAATATTGTATTTGCTGCCGCTGTAATCCCACGGGCAAACGTTAGCCTTTTTCAAAAGCACGCCGGTAGCATATTCTACTGCAAAAATACATAATACGTATACTCCCCCCCTTAAAACCACCGGTAACGCTTGCAAGCCGTTAATCACAGGCTCTAAAAAAATTGCAAGGCCATATATAAAAAACATCCATATAGAAGTGTTTGCCACAAGCCGAAAATCCTTTTTTAGAAAAGAATTAAAACCTGTCCAGATTATTTCCATACACCAGCCTATAA
>CAZEYG010000114.1:3403-6557 GCA_964516575.1 uncultured Defluviitaleaceae bacterium | reverse complement strand
TTAAGTAAATCGGAGGAGCTTATGTCGGAAAGAAGCGTAAAGCTATGTGAGCGCTCTGATAAGATTTTGAGCATAGCGGTTTTGGGGCTATACTCCTCCAGTTTCCTTATGTTTACTTCATGCTACTTAAAATTGATAAGGGTTAAAGTTTTGAGCCGCCATCACAAACCATGCCGTCGGCGCAATGTGAGGACTTTTACCGTAAACCCATGGGTCACCGGTAAACAGTGTAAAACCGGTTGTCAGAGCTTTCACCGTTGCCGCCGGAAAACCGCCTGTCGGCAATTGAGCTGCTTTTAATACGGCAAATGCCTTTTGTGCAGGCGCATCTATACCAAACTGCTTTAGGCATAACGCTGTGAATGCCGTGCCTTCAAGCCAATAGCCACCATTTATATTGGCCTCATGGAAAGGGAAACCTCCCTCCGCCGTTTGCATGTCAACGACACGCTCCAAAGCGGGCAGGTATGGGGTAAAGTCATCACCCAGTGCCAGCGCACACCAAACCTGTGCATCCAATACGATGTTTTCCTTGTTGGGGGTTATGCCGTCCGGCAATGTTCCTGTATAAAATACCCTTTCTTTCGGGTCATACATTGACTTGATAAATTGGAGTGCATTTTCGGAGGCGGTTTTGTATTTTCCCTCGCCTGTGACAGCATATAGCTGCCGAAAAGCTGCGTAGGCGTCAATGTTATGCTCAATGGATTTGTAGGTGTATTCGGTGACTTCACCCGCCTCCGGCCAACCGTCGTAACCGCCGGTAAAGCCGGGGGTTTTGTCTATGCGTGTCAAAACCCAATCCATCAGCGTTTTAGCAAGATTTAGATACTCCTCGCCGCCGTATGTTTTCTGATATTGTAGTAGCGCCAGTGCCACATATGAGCTGTTGCCTACATTTGTACCCACCTGATATTGGTCTTCATAGTAGGCTTTTGCATCAGCATCATACCAACCGGGTAGACGTGTACCGCTTTCCCAGCCTGGAAAAGGCGAGATATTGCCGTAAGCATAAGCATTACGCAAGCGGTCTGGCTTGTAGCGGTCGTTTTCCACTGCAAATATAAATGCATCCAGAATGTCCTTTGCCTGCTCCTGCTTGCCAGCCGCAATAAACGCCATGGCAGCCAATGCGTTGTCATAAGAAAATGCCGCATTTTGGACATACACACCATTTGAGTTTTCTTTTGTATTAATTTCGTAGGACTGAATCAACCTTGGCGCAGTTTTTGCAGTGATAATGTCACCCCCAAAGCGTATTTCATCGAGGTAGAAAAGTGTTTCGCCCTGTCTATTGGCTCCACTCACCACGAAACCAAAACCGCAGCCGATGCTTGATAAATCACTTCCCCTAAGGTCAATTATGTACTCTTTCCAGTCTTTTGTGAGCTTGACTAAGAGATTACGTTTTGTACTGCTATCGGGATAAGGAGCTATCCTGTTTCCGTTTGCACCGTCATAACCTAGTCCAGCCGTGAAAAACTCGACAATTTCACCGCCCTTTTCGCCCTTTGCCATAAAGGTGAGTTTGGTAGCACCGGTTAAGTCAAGTCCGGCATTCGGCAGCTCGCCAAAATCAAGCCTTGGAACGGTTTCACCTTTAGGCAGATAGCCGTTTAGAAACATCCAGCCGCCCCAGTTTAAGGCCTTCGTATTTACCCGGCAGGTAATGGCGCTTGAACCATTGTACGCACCATCGCAATTTTCGTCCATATCATCGACAAAGCTTGCCGTACCGCTTCCAATTTTAGCCTTTTGGGTAAAATTGTTGCTCATGGCGGCGAAATCAGAATAGACATAGATGAATTCACTGTTTTCATTAAGCCTGTTTTCAAGATATGAGAGTGCAATTTGTTCCTCTTTTGCTAAGTTAGGCGACTTATTCGTAGGCTTTTCTACAATTGTAGAAGTCTGTAAGGGAACCTCTCTTTGGTTTGGGGCTTGGGCCGCTATCCCATCCACAGTGCCACAGGCGATTAGAGAAAAACAACAAAGCAGTATTACAGCTGTGCAGTATATTTGTTTTTTCATGGCAACTCCTCCTCAATTAAATATGGCCGGGGTAATATTAGTCATAAATCCAGTTAATTTCCCACTTAAATACACAACCTTAGAGCTTGCGGCTAAGTCTGTAAAAACAAGCGGAAGCCCGGTATGCCGCAGGGTTACACACAGATTATTTTCAGTCTCCTGTGACAGATTCGTGGTTGGAGTTTTCCCAAGAGAAAGCAAGAGCATATTCGGAGAATTTTTAAAGGATACGGTATCTGCCTCAAAGCCGCAAAGAAGATGCCGAAATACTCCGGGTAGTTTTCCAAATGGAAACGAAGAACGGTCAAGGGGCATGTTGTTTTCGTTGAATTGAAGAGCAAGCCCACACGGCTTTTTTCCAACGGATACAAGCGTTATCTTTCCGTCCGGCCAGGTGTTCCAGTATATCTTGCCATTGGGTTCACGCAGCATAAAGCTATCCCCCATGCCGATAAGCTCAAGCTCGGCACCATCAGTAAAATAGCCAATTGCTTTGCGTGGCAACTTAAGCTTGCCTTTGCGTATTACTGCTTTGCCGCTAAAGCGACTTAACTTCTGCACAAACCGAGGATGAAACGATGTTTGGTGTGTTGAACTTAAAAATAGCAAGAAGCGTTTATTTCCGTTGTATGCTATGAACAGGAAAAAGATAACCTATTAGCCGCAAACATGTCGGGAAACTCCACAACGCCGTCCTCTATCCGGCAGGGGAATGAACCTATGAACATAAACCGCACCTTCTCGAATGTTTTCGGAAGAACAAGTAGTATTTTTATTCTACACCAAAAATTTATCAGATTTCTATCTAAAGTTTCAAAAGGTAAGAAGCATATGAAACTTTGAATGTCATTGTCCTTGAAAACGACACTCTATTTCTAATGTTCGGGGAAAACATGGCGGTAAATGAGTGCTTTACAGGGGCTGATGAAGTGCTTTGTCATAGGATTATAGAGTATTTAACATCGGAATGGATGGTGTGAACATGTCATACAAGGAATTGCTTGACCTTAAAACAAGCGTAATTACAAAGATTATGACAGGCGAGCATTCGACAGTCGTCGGGTGAATTATCCGTTGAGGAGTCACACGAGCAAGGCCAAACCCTCCAGAGTAGCAAGGTTCG
>CAZEYG010000114.1:0-3393 GCA_964516575.1 uncultured Defluviitaleaceae bacterium | reverse complement strand
AAACAATATATTGGATTTCTACAATTTTAGCTACCGCATCCTTGTAGGATGAATTACACGTTGATGGGTCACACGAGCAAGCCTAGCCACTTCCAGAGTAACAAGGTTCGGTACATTCATAAGTAACAACATGTTCAGTATTTGTGACCAAATAGTTTACATAATATTTCCATCCCTTTCACCCACTCTTATCTAATATTTTATGGTTTTTAATGTCCACATAATATACAACATACTTGTAATTATCGCCGTGAACTAACGCCCAGTCGGTTTGTTTTTTATCTTCTGGTAGTCCATCTGTGATAATCCGCCTGAATTTAAGGTATTCTTCCGCCATCCAGTTTAGTGAAGGACGTAGGGTATCAGGTTCTTTGTTGATGATACGAAAAAGGTGTAGCCAGTCATTGGGAAGCACTAAAGTAAGCTTTCCGCTGTCATACAACTGGATTCCGTCAGAAACTGCACTATCAATGAGGCTGCGCCGCTCATGTGAACCCTCAATGCCTGCTTTTTCTATAAAACTGCTGCCCCAACCCCTTCCACGTTCGTCTGCAAACACATAAACATGGATGTCCTCGTATGGGATTTTTTGGTTGTTTATCATACGCTCGATGTAAGTATTCATAATGTTGCTTCCCCTTTATTCTTTATTACATAATACCTGCACCCATCACATTCCCCTCACGGTCTTTTCCCAGTCCAGCCGTCACAAGTGATTCGTACAGCCATCCCATTTGTTGCCTGGATAAAAGGCGGCAAAGACAAGCAGAAGCTGCTGAAAAAAAGAGAAAGAGTGAGGAAAACATGATAGTTGCCACGGATTCCACATTGCCACTTTAGCACCTGGTCAATTTATCAGCGATTGCACATAGGCAATAGGAACATCCATGCGCTGAGCTACCTGCTCAATTGTCATACCACTTGTTATAAACCGCCCTGCAACAACCGCAATGTTTTCACCAACCTCAATTATATGCTTGTCCGGGTCATAAAAACGAATGGCGCGCTGTCCCCAAGAATGTTCTATAAGCGGATGTAAAAATGTAATGTCTGATTCTACAAGTCTTGTAACAAAGCTATCTAAATCATCTTCCTCAAAATAAAGCTCGGCATCGTTGCCGCCAAAGCTAATATCCTCTGCTGGTTTATCAATAAAACCCTGCCAACTCTCCTTCGTTTGAAGCGTAAGTCCGCTTTCATAAGCAACATGCACACCTAAATCCATAGAGGGTTTTTGCCCCATCAGTGTTTCGTAAAACTCCTTAGATTTTGCAATATCAGACACTGCAATAAGCGTTCCTCTAAATTTCATTTGTTTTCTCCTTCTTTCTTCGGCTTCGGCAGCGGGGTAACAGGCTCTAAAAGCCCAACAATTTCACTGCTGAAATCTCCATTTCATTTTATAGGGTGCCGTATTACGGTTTTCAGCTTTTCCGGAGCCGTTTTGCGTGGGTCGCCAAGGTATATTTCGTGATGTCTTCTTGTGCTTGAAATATCGTTTTTGTAACCCTGCTCTGTAATAAACTGCTCTAAGACAGCAATAGTCGCCGGCTCATTGTCGTATGAGCCAATGTGCATAATTTGGGCGCACTTACCTTCGCAAAGCCATTGAAGCCTGGCACATTCCAAGTCAAGTGCCGGCTTCTTTTTATGCAGAGTTTGTTTAGCCGCTTCAAATACATGTTTGGTTACAAAATCAGGCTGACGAATCATGGCTGTCCAGTTGAATTTACCCTTGTTAATGCCAGGCATCCCATCGGTCTGTTTGTCCGGTAGCGTCCAAAACCCTTCCAGCGGCGCAACAACATACTCAAAATACCCCTCCGGCTCACTTCCGTTCTTAGGGCTCATCTTAATGGCATACGACAGCCCATAGAGTATTTCTAAGGCGTTTTTGTAATCTTGACCGGTGTTGGGGTCGCCCTTGCCGTCTATCATAATAAACAGCATGTCCGGCACATCAACAACCTCCGGGGTTGTTTTAGGCTGGTACAGATGTTTGTATTCTTTTTTAAAATCAAAGGACGACATATTAATCACTTCCTTTATATAGCGTGTTCGTCCATAAACTTTAGAAACTTTTTCTCGCTGAATATCTCGTTTGTTACAAACTTTCCGTCATAGAAAAAGCTGTATGTGGTGAAGGGTGCGGGAGCGCTTTGTGCTTGCTCGGCGGTTTCCAGCTTAATCAGCTTAACTGTGCTGCCCCGATGTTCGGCAAGGGTTTTGATAATAGGGGCGTATTTGTCGGTATGAGGACACTGGTTTGAGTAGTATAACACCATACCCTTTTCCGATATGCCTCCTTGTTTTACACATTCCTTAAACACCGGTGCAGGCGCCGCTTCTGCAAATGGCATATACAAAAGCTCATAATATGGCGCAGCAGTGTCTGCAACCTTAAAGCCTTTGTATTTCAGATATTTAGGGTCAGACAAAAACGGCATCTTTTTAGAAGAAGAAAGCGCCGTTAGCCCTATTTTGCCTTTTGCTTTGGCATCATTAATACATTCCTCTAAAAGCCTGTTGGCATAACCTTGCCCGGCAAACTGCCCCGACACCCAAAAGCAGTTAATATGCATATATCCATCGGCTTTGATGGGGCACCATGCTTTTTCGGCAGGGATGTATTCAATGAATACTTTTCCTCGAACATCGAGCTTTTTGAAAACTAGACCATGGGCGAACCGTTCGGAAAGCCAAACCTTTTTTGACGACACACAGCTTTCACCTTTTTTATCGGATATGGCGCAGCATATGTGTTCATCTGCAATGTTACTTTGGTCAACAGAAATTATATCCATAAAATTAGACCTCACTTTTTCCATTAGGAGATAGTATTGTAATAATCTATTATAATATCTCCGTTTTCACCGGGTTCTATGAAACGCACACCGCTGTAAACATCCATGCTCCAATCGATGTTTGTTATATCAAACCTTTTACCTTCAAAGCGGCTTCGGTTACACGTGGTCATCATCCTTTGCCATTACGCAACAGGGCTAAAACTGCCTCTTCCGTATCTAAATCATAATCTCCTATAATGCCGCAGCGGTGGTATACAACACCATTCTCTTCGTTGGCGGTTATGTATTCGGCAAATCGGGTTAAACCGTCCTCACGTATGCATCTGATAAACGCTCGTAATTTAATCTTTTCCGAAGTTAGCATATCTCTGCCACATGGCGCGTCGGGGCATTCCCAACAACCGTCAATCCCTTTGGAAGTACAGCAGTTATATTGATAACATCCTATAGGCGACAGCATTTTTCCGCAGAGATTCTTTCCTTTACAGTCACAACTGCCGTCAGGACGGCACAAGCCGCAAATCAACCCACAGTACGCAATAGAACATTTAATTTGAGTTACATCCATTATCATTTCCCTCCTTAT
>CAZEYG010000113.1:0-6605 GCA_964516575.1 uncultured Defluviitaleaceae bacterium | reverse complement strand
TGATAGATGATAAAGGCATTAAAGTCAAGTCAATTTTGTTAACCCATGGACACCACGACCATACCGGCGCAGTTGGTAAAATAAAAGAACATACAAACGCTGCTTTAGTTGCCTGCAACGAAGAAAAACCCGTTATAGACAACGATAAAATAAACCTTTCTGCTTATTATTCTGATGAAAAAGGCGGAGCATTTTCAGTGGACAAATGGCTTTCCGACGGGGATACGTTCCCAGCAGGGGACAGTGTCCTGAAAGTTATCCATACCCCGGGGCATACTCCCGGAAGCTGCTGTTATTATAACGAAGCTGAAGGCATAATCTTTACCGGGGATACGTTGTTTTTACGCTCAATCGGCAGAACGGATTTGACTCTTGGAAACACGGAGCATATTTACAGCTCAATTAGCAAACGGCTGTTTACACTACCTGACAACACCATTTGTTATCCCGGCCACGGCCCGGAAACAAACATCGGCCAGGAAAAGCGTGAGAACCCTTACGTTGACATAAACGGCGGTAAGTTATGAATTATATTTTAAAGGGCCATACCTTTGAAAACGATATACAAACAATTACACAGGTTTTCTATCCTAACGAAAAATTCATTAGGGTAAAGGATGAAAATATCAGCGGTTTGACAGTCGTTTCCGTGCTTGATGACGGAAGGTGTACAGGCCTAGTATATAAGGACGGATTGCTTTTAGGCAGCGGCCAGGCTTATGCCGAAAGCAAAGACGTTAGAGACATAAAGCTTTCGCTGAAAAAAGCTATGTATCATGCTTTAACCGGCGTAACGGGTTTTAAGCCGCCTTGGGGCGTGCTTACCGGCATAAGGCCCGTTAAGCTGGTTCATGAGCTTTTTAAAGAAGGTATGGATGAAACAACCGCTGTTTCATATTTGGCGGATAGGTATTACGCCGGTTATGATAAGATAAAGTTATGCGTAGATGTTGCAAAAGCGCAGCAACATATATTGTCCCAAAGAGACGGCATCAGCATATACATTGGCATACCCTTCTGCCCGTCTATTTGCCGGTATTGCTCCTTTACATCTTACGCCGCTTTGAAATACGAAAGCATAATTGATGATTATATAGACTGCCTGATTAAGGAAATAGAAGCCGTTAAGGATTATGCAAAAAGAAAGCGGCTTGTTTCTCTTTATGTAGGCGGCGGAACACCCACGGCTCTTAACGACATCCGGCTTGAGCGGCTTTTGTTAGCCGTAAGTAATAGCTTTAATATAACAGACCTGACGGAGTTTACCGTAGAAGCGGGAAGGCCTGATACCATAACTGCAAGTAACATGGCGCTGCTTAAGAAATACGGCGTTTCCAGAATTTCTATAAACCCACAGACGCAAAACGACGACACCTTGGCTAAAATAGGCCGTGCCCACAAGGCCGGCGATTTTACAAAAGCGTTTTATACAGCCCGGGAAAACGGGCACGATAACATAAACACAGATATAATACTTGGTTTGCCGGGGGAAGACGCAAGCCACGTTGAGCATACGTTAAAAGGCATTATGGCCTTTGGCCCGGAGAACGTAACTGTTCATACCTTAGCCGTTAAACGAGCGTCCCGTTTGAAGGAAGAGCTTTTAAATAAGGAGCCTTTAACAGGAGGGCTTTCCTTATCAATAAAAGCCGGGGAAATGGAGCAAATGCTCGCTCTTTCTCAAAAATACGTTTATTCCGGCGGGATGCACCCTTATTATCTATACAGGCAGAAAAACATGATAGGTGGTTTTGAAAACGTAGGTTACTCAAAGCCGGGTAAGGAATGCCTCTATAATATCCACATAATGGAGGAAACCCAAACAATCCTTGCCTTTGGAGCGGGAGCGATAACAAAAACCGTGGATGCCGTAACAAACAGAATAGAGCGTATTCCAAACGTAAAAGATGTTAGGGAATACATCGCTAGAATAGACGATATGCTTTTACGTAAAAGAGAACTGGAGGATATTTTATGACCATTCAAGCCCCACGAGGCACAAAGGATATTTTCGGCAGCGAGGTTTTGGCCTGGCAATGGCTGGAGGAGCAAATTAGAAATCTTTGCAGGGACTTTAGCGTATCTGAAATAAGAACGCCGATGTTTGAACACACCGAGGTTTTTGTTAAGGGCACTGGCGAAAACACCGACGTGGTTCAAAAGGAAATGTATACCTTTATAGACAAAGGCGGCAGAAGTATAACCCTAAGGCCGGAGATAACTGCCAGCGCCGCAAGAGCTTTTATTGAAAATAAAATGTATGCAAACGTTCAGCCGACTAAGCTGTATTATATATCCCCTGTGTTCCGTTATGAAAAACCCCAGGCTGGCCGCATGAGACAATTTCATCAGTTCGGTGTTGAATACTTTGGCGCTTACGGAAGCGCCGCCGATGCGGAGGTTATTTCTCTTGCTTATGAGCTTATAAGGCGCCTTGGCATAAAAAACACGACCCTTCAAATCAACAGCTTAGGTGGGGCGGAATGCAGAAGCAAATACAACGACGCAGTAAAGAGTTTTCTAAACGACAATATAGACAAGTTGTGTGATACATGCCGGGAGAGACTTGAAAAAAATCCGCTTAGGGCGCTGGATTGTAAGGTCAAGGAATGCAAGAGGCTTATGGAAGGCGCACCTTCTGTTTTGGATTGTTTGGGTCAGGAATGTAAGACTCACTTTGAGCTTTTGCAGAAGTTGCTTAGCGCAATGGACATACCGTTTACCGTTAATCCGAAAATTGTTCGTGGTCTTGATTACTATACCCGCACTGTATTTGAGTTTATTTGCACTGACCTTGGCGCTCAAAGCGCTGTTTGCGGCGGCGGCAGATACGATAATCTTATTGAAGGTTACGGCGGAAGCAACACAGGTGCAGTTGGTTTTGCCTTTGGTATGGAGAGGCTTTTGCTGACGCTGGAAAACCAAAACAACCTGCCTTTAAACCAAAACAAGACACAGATATTTATCGGTTCAATAGGTCAAAGCGGCTTTATTACTGCAAGCCGCCTTGTATATGAGCTTAGACGTCAAGGCATAACCGCCGAAGGGGACACTCTTTCCCGCAGCGTAAAGGCACAGCTTAAATACGCCGACAAAACAAACGCGACCTATTCAATCATATTAGGTGACAACGAGGTTTCAACTGGCCAGGGTAAAATTAAAAATATGCAGACAGGTGACGAAAGAGAAACCAGCCTTGACGCAGAATCCATTAGGAATATTATAAACAATGGGTAACAAATGGATAACATATCAGAACAGGAGGAACAACTAATGATAGAAACGCTAAGAGGCTTAAAGCGCAGCCATTATTGCGGCCATGTAAACGAAACAATGCTTGGAGAAACTGTTACAGTTATGGGCTTTATCAATAAACGGAGGGATTTAGGAAAGCTGATTTTTATTGCCCTTAGAGACCGTACCGGTCTTGTGCAGGTAACTGTTGACGGCAACAAAGCGCCGGAGGAGCTGTTTAAAAAAGCGGAAATGCTTAGAGGTGAATACGTTATTGCCGCAAAAGGTGTTGTTATGGCACGCAGCGAAAAGGATATAAACCCTAACATGAAAACCGGCAAAATTGAAATTGAGGTAAAGGAGCTTCGTCTTTTATCCGAAGCTGATGTGCCGCCGTTTCAGGTAGCTGATGTGGGTGTTGCAAATGACCTTAGGCTGAAATACAGATATTTGGATTTGCGCCGGCCGGAGCTTCAGGCGAATCTGTTTCTAAGGCATAAAACGGCCATTACCGTTCGTAATTTTTTAACGGAGCAAGGGTTTATTGAGGTTGAAACCCCTGTTCTTACAAAAAGCACGCCGGAAGGCGCAAGGGATTATATTGTACCCAGCAGGATTTACCCCGGTAATTTCTATGCATTACCCCAATCGCCACAGATTTTCAAGCAGCTTTTAATGGTTGCCGGGTTTGATAGGTATTTCCAGATAGTCAAGTGCTTCCGTGACGAGGACCTTCGTGCCGACCGCCAGCCCGAGTTTACCCAAATAGACATGGAGCTTTCCTTTGTTGAGGTTGAGGACATTATCGGCATAATCGAAAGCCTTATGCAAAGGATATTAAAAGACGTAATGGACGTAGAGCTTCAAACACCGTTTATCCAAATGACTTACAGAGATGCTATGGAGCGTTTTGGCTCCGACAAGCCGGACATGCGTTTCGGCATGGAGCTTAAAAACATTTCCGATATCGTAAAGGGCAGCGAGTTTAAGGCATTTGAAGACGTTATAACTTCCGGCGGCTCTGTTCGTGGCATAAACGCCACAGGCTGCGGGAACATGCCAAGAAAGCAGATAGATTCCCTTGTTGAGCTGGCTAAAGGTTACAAAGCAAAAGGTCTTGCGTGGATTACAATAACTGAACAGGGAGAATACAAAACTAGCCTTTCTAAGTTCTTTGATAACAGCAAGCTGGATGAAATCAAAGCCGCTTTTGACGGCAAACCTAACGACCTGATTTTGCTTTGCGCCGATAAAAACGATATTGTGCTTGAAGCGCTGGGGGCGGTTAGGCTTGAAATGGGTAAAAGGCTTTCGTTAATGAAGCCGGATGATTATAGGTTTTTATGGGTAACAGAGTTCCCGCTTTTTGAGTGGTCTGAAGACGACAACAGGTTTTACGCAAAACACCACCCATTTACCGCACCAATGGACGAGGATTTGGAGCTTCTTGACACCAACCCCATAGAAGTAAGAGCGAAGGCTTACGATATCGTGCTTAACGGAAGCGAATTAGGCAGCGGAAGCATACGTATTTTCAGCCGTGAAGTGCAAGAAAAGATGTTTTCTGTCCTTGGTTTTACTAAGGATGAGGCTTATGAACGGTTTGGCTTTTTGCTTGATGCCTTTAAATACGGCGTTCCGCCCCACGGCGGGCTTGCCTGCGGCCTTGACAGAATCGTTATGATTCTGACCGGCGCAGAATCTATCCGTGATGTTATTGCGTTTCCGAAGGTAAAGGACGCTTCCTGTCCTATGACCGATGCGCCAAGTCTCGTCGAGGAATCTTTGCTTAAAGAGCTGGGGCTTAATATAGTAGAAAGAAAAGATAAGATAATCAGGCAGGAATAAATGAAAGAAGGCTGTATCAAACTAATCCGTTTGATACAGCCTTTAGGTTTTACTAAACTTTTTTAGCTATAGCTTCATTAAATGTATTTTTAAGCGTATCCACATCCGGTATTATTGAAACATATTTAATCTCGCCGTCAACGCAAATTGTCGGAATGTTGGAAACCCCTAGCTTTAACATTACGACAACAGCTTCCTTGTCCTTAACCTTATGCTCCTTAACGACCAGCTTACCCTCCAAACCGGCGGCGGCGGTGTTTACTGCCTCCATCATATACTGGCATGGGGCGCAGGAAGCGGAATCAAGGGTTATAACATCTACATAAACCTTACTTCTGTCGGTATAGTCGGGCATGTTTACCTCAACGCCGTCCAGCGGGTTGCTGCTTTCCATAAACTCGGCAACCTCTCCATGAACCAAAGCAGTTATTGCTTCGACGTTTTCCGGAGGCACATCAAAGGGCATATCACAGCCAGGGGCAAGCAAAAAGCCCTTTTTGCCACCTATAGACATACAGTTCAGCGCATCGTTTACGTTATCCGCCGGGCTTCCGAAAAGCATGGTAACTGTCAGCTTAATGTTGCCGCCAAAGGACATATTATATTTTTGGCAAATGTCACGAACATAGTCCAGCGGGATGTTTTCATCGATTGAAAGGCCGTCGGCGTGGCATTTGCACATTTCCTCGATATTTGCCTTTGCGTTGCCGCAAACGAAAAACGTGCCTGGTTTGTTTAGTTCACGAATATAGTCGAAAATCTCAGTGGCGTAAGGTGTGACAAACTGGTTGAACATAACAGGCGAAATTTGGGAGGTCATAGGGTCAACTACGGCTATTACATCAACTCCGGCGTCTACATACATTTTTGTTACGGCTTTACCCACGTCGGCGCAAAACCTCATAAGCTCATGAACAAGCTCCGGCTCGTCAACCATATTATAAAATATTTCCGTGCCCATCAAATGCAACGCCAGCGTATAAGGGCCGGTTATAAGGCCGTATATGGCTATTTCCTGGCCGACAGTGTCACAAATACGCCTTACCGCATCCAGCACGATAGGAAAACGGCCGTCTTTTTCTGTTGGTATTTTAAGGTCTTTGATTGTTTTGCCTTCCTCCAGCGGATGAGTACGTACGGCAGGTGGGTTTGTTTTTGCCCATTCGAGAGTGCAGCCTAAGGCCTCGGCCTCAATCTGCAAATCAAATAAGGCAGGTAAAGCGTCTGGGCGGTATTTTTCGTTGGCCGCCTGTACTCCTTTTACTATAAGGTCGGCGGATTTGAAAAACTCTTCTGCATTAAGACCTATCAGCTTCGCCCCATGACAGCCGACAAAAGGAACCCAAGGCACTCTTTCGGTTTCTTTATTCATAATTGCGTCTAAAACCAGTTGCTTCCTGTTCATATGCATTCAACCCCCACGATATAAATTAACTATTTTAGTTATAACATTGTTTTGGCCGGGGATATATAATTATTTTTTTATTTTTCAAAATTATTTAAGTTATTTTAGTAAAAACTCC
>CAZEYG010000112.1:0-6638 GCA_964516575.1 uncultured Defluviitaleaceae bacterium | reverse complement strand
AAGGTATTGGAGAAGTTCAACCTTCATATTAACGCCGGTGAAAAGATTGCTATTGTTGGGCAGACTGGCTCCGGCAAAAGCACAATCGTAAATTTAGCCTGCAGGTTTTATGAGCCAACTTCCGGCAGAATACTTATAGACGGGGCGGATTACAGGGAAAGGTCACAAATATGGCTTCATTCAAGGTTAGGTTATGTGCTGCAAGCGCCTCATCTTTTTAGCGGAACGGTGCTTGAAAACATAAGGTATTCAAAACCCGAAGCAACCGACAGCGAGGTTGTAAAGGCGGCCGAGGCAGTCAGCGCTTACGAGTTTATTATGAAGCTGGAAAAAGGTTTTGATACGGATGTTGGAGAAGGAGGCAACAGGTTATCCTCCGGCGAAAAGCAGCTTATATCCTTTGCCCGGGCTATACTTGGAGAGCCGAAGATCTTTGTTTTGGACGAAGCTACGTCTTCTATTGATACGGAAACAGAGCAGGTCATACAAAAGGCCGTTGATAAGCTGCTAACAGGCAGAACCAGCTTTATTATCGCCCACAGGTTGTCTACAATCCGCTCTTGTGATAGAATCTTAGTTATCCACGAGGGTAAAATAATTGAGGACGGTAACCACACCCAGCTTATTAAAAAGAAAGGGCATTACTACAACCTTTACACAAACCAGTTTAAACAAGAGGCTAGAGAAAGAGCGCTGATGTCAGGAAAAAAGGATAATACACAATTTAACTAAAGAAAGGGTTAATAATGGGCGTTACAAAGGAAAGAGAGGTTGCAGTCTATGCGCTGATGGATATTTTATCTGCGGGAGGTTACAACAATATTACATTAAAAAAGACACTTGATAGAAACAATGCTTTGCCAGCCGTACAAAAAGCATTTATAACCGAAGTAACAAACGGTGTTTTAAGAAACTTGATTTATATTGATTATGTTATAGATTGTTTTTCAAAAACCCCTGTGGCAAAAATGAAGCCGTTTATTTTAAACGTACTAAGGCTTTCTGTGTATCAGCTTACCTTTATGGATAAAACGCCGGACTATGCTGTTTGCAGCGAGGCTGTCGCTCTTGTTAAGAAAAAAGGGTTTGTTAACCTTGCGCCTTTTGTTAATGGTGTTTTAAGAAGCATAAGCCGGGGAATAATGGATATTAAGCTGCCGGACAAGGATGAAACACCGGTTGATTATTTATGCAAAAAATATTCCTTCAGCCAATGGATTATTGAAGGCTGGCTGGAGGAATTTGATTTTGATACTGTTCAAAGAATCTGTGCCGCTAGTAATTCTGTGCCGCCAATAACTATTTGCGTAAACACAACTAAAACAACTAAAGAGGCTTTGGTAAAAAGGCTGAAAGAGGAAGGTATAGAAACATCTTCTAGCGGAAACGGCGCTAATATGTTATACATAAGTAAAACCTCAGACATAACAAAAAGTAATGCTTTCAACGAAGGACTCTTTCATATTATGGACGAAAGCTCAATGAAAGCAGTGGAGATGCTTAAGCCGGAAAAAGGCGATATTATATTTGACGTATGTGCGGCGCCGGGCGGAAAGGCTTTTTACTGCTCGTATATTATGGAAAACACTGGCGTAATTTATTGCGGTGACGTTCATGAGCACAAAATCAAGCTAATTAATGAAGGGGCAAACCGCCTTGGCATTGATATAATTAAAACCGAAATACAGGATGCAACAGTTAATGCCCCCGAAAAAAACGAGCTTGCGGATAAGATTATTATTGACGCTCCATGTACCGGTCTTGGACTTTTAAGGAAAAAACCTGATATTAAATACAAAAAGACAGCAAGTGACGTTAAAGCTCTTGTAGAGATTCAGCGTAAAATGCTTATGGCCTGCCATAGTTATGTAAAGCCGGGCGGAACGCTTTTGTACAGCACATGTACATTATCTAAGCAGGAAAATATGGATAACGTGGAATGGTTTATATCGAAAGCGCCCTTTGAGCTTGACGAGGTTAAATTGTATTTACCTGAGCTTGGCGGCAGGGACGGGTTCTTTATGGCACGAATGATACACGTATGAGAAAGGGGTAAAGCAGTGGGTAAGGCGGATATACGGTCTATGACCGTTTCGGAAATAGAGGAATTTGTAGTAGGGATTGGCGAAAAACCCTATAGAGCCAAGCAAATATTTGAATGGGTTAATAAAAAACTTGTAACTGGCTTTGATGAAATGACTAATTTGTCTAAGGAATTCAGGGCAAGGCTTCAGGAGTCTGCAAAGCTGTCTGAAATCAGCATGGTTAAAAAGCTGGAATCTGCCGTAGACGGCACAAGAAAATACTTGTTTATGCTGGAAAATGATAATATAATAGAAAGCGTACTTATGAAATATGAATACGGCAACTGTGTTTGTATATCATCTCAGGCAGGCTGCAAAATGGGGTGCAGATTTTGCGCCTCCACAGTTTCAGGCTTCGACAGAAACTTAACTGCAGGCGAATACGCCGCACAGGTTTATGAAATACAAAAGGATATTGGCGAGCGAATAAGAAGTATAGTGGTTATGGGATGTGGCGAGCCTTTTGACAACTATGAAAACACTATGAGGTTTATTAAAATAGTCAACTCAAAAGAAGGTCTAGACATCGGCGGCCGGCATATTACTGTTTCAACCTGCGGCCTTGTGGATAAAATATACGATTTTGCCGACGAAAACCTACAGGTGAATTTAGCCGTATCCCTTCATGCGCCTAACGATTCAATCAGACGGCAGATTATGCCTGTGGCTAAAAGGCATACGGTTAAGGAAATCATAGAAGCATGCAAGTATTATTCAAACACTACAAAGCGCCGTATTACATACGAGTATGCTCTGATAGACGGCCTGAACGACAGTGTAACTTGTGCTAAAGAGCTAGGCGCTTTGTTAAGGCACAGCTTGTGCCATGTAAACCTGATACCCGTTAACAGCATAAAGGAAAACGATTTCAGGGGCAGCTCAAAGGATAAGGTCGATAACTTTTCCGAAGAGCTTAAAGGTTTTGGAATAGAAAACACAATTAGGCGCAAGCTTGGAGCCGATATTGACGCCGCTTGCGGCCAGCTTAGGAAATCCGTTTTGTAAAATCAAAGGGAAATGGTGTTGACATTGAGAGGAATAGGCAAGTCAGACGTTGGAAATGTACGCATAAACAACGAGGATACTATTTTTGTTAGTAATGAGCCTATAGGCTGTTTGCCTAATCTTTTTATCGTGGCGGACGGAATGGGCGGGCATAAGGCCGGGGAAGTTGCAAGCAGCAAGGCTGTGGAGTTTTTCTGTGAATACGTTAAAACAGGCGCCTCTATTAACAATGAGCTTTTAGATTATGTTATAGAGGCTGTTACCTATGCCAATAAAAAGGTTTTTGAGCTAACAGTTGATAATTTTGATTTTTGCGGCATGGGGACTACATTTACGGCTGTGGTTGTATTAGAAGAAAAACTCTATATCGGGCATGTTGGCGACAGCCGGGTTTATATAGCGGATAACGAAGGCTTCCGCCTTTTAACAACAGATCATACTTATGTAACCGAGTTGGTTGACGCCCTTGAAATTACGCCGGAGGAGGCTAAAATTCACCCTCAGCGAAATATGCTTACAAGAGCCCTTGGCGTAGACGACAACCTTAGAATAGACGGCTTTGTTTTAACCCCGGGAGATAACAGCACTATCCTTATATGCTCCGATGGTCTAACAAACATGGTTTCAGACCAACAATTATGCGAAATTGCATCAAGTAACCTTACGCTTGAGCAAAAGCTGGACAGGCTTATTAAAACGGCTAATGATAACGGCGGCATAGATAATATTTCCGTTATTTTAATATCAATGGGAGAGGTGATAATATGATGCTTGAACCCGGCACAATTATTGCCAATAGATACGAAATTCACGAAAAAATAGGCGCCGGCGGCATGGCTAATGTATACAGAGCCAAGGATAAAAAGCTGGACAGAGACGTTACCTTTAAGGTTATGCGTGAAGAGCTTGCCTCCGACGAAACGTTTAAGGAGCGCTTTGTTAAGGAAGCAAGAGCAGCCGCCAGCCTCATTAATCCTAATATAGTTAACGTTTATGACGTAGGTCAGGAAGGTGACATTAATTACCTTATAATGGAATATGTTGATGGGGTTACGCTTAAGGATTTGATTAACAAACGTGCGCCTTTTGATGATGATGAGGTTTTGGGCGTTGCTATTCAAATCGCTCAAGGATTAGAACATGCTCATAGAAACAATATTATCCATAGGGACATTAAGCCCCAAAACATTTTAGTTACCCATTCCGGCGTTGTTAAGGTTACGGATTTTGGTATAGCTCGTGCAGCTACAAGCTCTACAACAATGGTAAATAGCAATGCTATGGGTTCTGTACATTATTTTTCGCCGGAGCAGGCTAGAGGCGGATATGTTGACAACAAAAGCGATATTTACGCCTTAGGTATAGTTATGTACGAAATGGCAACGGGTAGTCTGCCATTTGACGGCGATACTGCAGTATCGGTAGCAATAAAGCATATTAGCGAGGTTTTGCCGGATATTACAAAAATAAACCCCAGAGCTTCCAAGTCGCTTATTAATATAATAAATAACGCAACACAAAAACAGTCGGCTAACCGGTATCAAACGATAGCCGATATGAGCAACGACCTAAAGCGTGCGCTTACAAAAGCAAAGGACGATGTGATAGCAAGAACCAACTCTTTGGAAAAATCAGATACAATAATGTTTTCAGAGATGGATATGCTGCAAATAAACAAAGAAGTAACAGAGAACATTAACTTTTATGATGACGAGCCAAGTGAAGATTACGAAGATGATTACGACGAAGAGGATGATAATACGTCCGTTTCGGGCGTACGTGTTGCCCATAATAAAAAAATTGAACGCAGGGTTGAAATTGCTGCAGTTGTTACTTCCCTTGTTATCATTATTTTGCTTACTTCATTATTTATTTTTTTCCAGAAGCGGAGCAATCGTATAGAACCTTTAGAGCTTCCTGAGTTTGTTGGGATGAGCTCAGACGAAATCGAGAGATATGCGGAAGAGTTAGGCATTATAATTGACATTAAAGAAGTTTATAACGATGATGTGCCTGAAAACACTGCTTTTTCGGCGGATATTCCCGAAAAGGTCTACCCGGGAGACACTATAAGCGTTTCAGTAAGTCTTGGTCCTCAGTTATATAAAGTGCCTACAGTAGTTAACAAGGACATAACGGTAGCTTATGAGCTTTTTAGTGATACTAAATTTCTTGAGCCGTCTACCATATATGTTTTTGACGAAAATATGCCTATAGATGTTGTTGTTAAGCAAGAGCCGGCCGGGGGAACAATGGCTAAGCCGGGCACTAAAATTGTCCTTTATCCAAGCAAGGGTCAAGAGATTAAAACGGTTATGGTACCTAAAGCAGTTGAAGAAAGAGAAGGGGTAGCTATTGAGAAGCTGCAAAATGCCGGGCTTACAGTGGGGCAGATTGTAAGAGAATATCATGAAACCGTTCCTGAAGGAATCGTTATTTCACAGTCAATTCCCGAAGGGAAAAATGTTTCCAGGAACAGCGTTGTTGTTATTACTGTTAGCAAGGGTATACCTGTTCCTTCCGAATCACCGGCGCCTCAAGAAACAAGCGAGCCGGTGGCCAAAAAGTTTATTGTAAGTCCACCACTGCCTCCGGACAGACAGGCCGTTAACCTGAAAATTATTCAGATTAGCGAAAGTGGGACGACTACATTTTTCGACAGAACGGTAAACATTGAGTTTTTTCCAAGGGAATTCGAGGTCAAGGGCGAAGGCGTAGTTGAATACCATGTTTACTTTGTAGACGAGGACGGTAACGAAACGTTACAGGAAATTAAACAGGTTGATTTTTCCGAAGGTGCTTCTGAATGACAAATGAAAATAATATAGATACCGAAAAATTACAGGGGCGGATAATAAAAGGCATAGGTGGGTTATACTTTGTCGCGACGGACAAAGGCACTTATTGCTGCAGCATTAGGGGAATATTCAGAAAAAGAAAAATAACTCCTTATATTGGGGATAACGTTATTATTTCGGTAAATTGTAGCGGCGATAAAGGTAATATCGAGGAAATCCAACCTAGAAAAAACATGCTGATACGACCACGGGTTGCAAACGTTGACCAGGCAGTTATCGTTTTTTCAAAAGCTAGGCCACAAATTAATCTTGACCTTCTTGACAGACTTATTCTAATAATTGAGGAACAAAAGCTGCAAATTGTCATTTGTATAAACAAGGCCGATTTAGACGGCGGCGAACGCCTTGAAGACATAACAGGCATGTATGAAAGCGCCGGGTTTACAGTCATACAAACAAATACCGTAACAGGCGGTGGTGTTGACCGCCTAATGGAGCATTTAGCCGGCAAGGTCAGCGTGTTTGCCGGGCCGTCGGGTGTTGGTAAATCCAGCATAGTTAACGCTTTGGTTCCAAAGGCTAATATGGAGGTCGGTGGTTTAAGCGCCAAAATAGACAGAGGTAAGCATACTACAAGACATGTGGAGCTTATCGAGCTGTTTAAGGACAGTTATATAACTGATTCGCCGGGTTTTTCTTCTATAAGCCTAGAGCATGTAAAAAGGGATTCTTTAGCCGGATTGTTCAGAGA
>CAZEYG010000111.1:0-6638 GCA_964516575.1 uncultured Defluviitaleaceae bacterium | reverse complement strand
CAAAACTATAAAGCATGAAACCTCTTATAATACCGCTAATATCGAAAAGGAGCCAGAAAAACCGTTTATTAACGATAAGCTCTATGTTAACCCGCCGAAAAACCAACGTAAGACAGAGACTTTCAGCGCCCCGTCGCTTATGTACTCCGAGCCGATAGCCGAGCCATTTGTTATGCCGGATAAGGTGTCTGAGCCACCATTAGCTAAAGCCTATGTGCCAAAACCTGTGGCGGTTAGTAAGCCTGTTCCAAACCTAAGCGACAATAAGACAAAGGCGCCAACTTCCGCCGTACCCACTATTAAGCCGGTAAAAACGGCTACACCGACACCTGCCAAAACATTTGGCAACCAAGTCGACATGAATTCCGATATGCTTAATTCGCTCAGACCGTCTCTTCCCCCTGTCTTAGACAAAACACCTGAGCCGGATAAATCGGATAAGCCGGACACGGCAGTTAAAGCGCTTAAACCGGCGCCTATAAAAGCACTCGAAGAAAGCTCAAGGCCCGTTTTTACACCAACTAAAAGCCTTCCAAAACCTGCAATAAATACAAACATTAAAGACAATAATAATATATACAACAGCCCTGATTTCGGCAAATACTAATATATTAGGCGGTAAGTAAATACTCCTAACCCTTGTCGCCGGAAAACCCTTTTAAAGATAAATTTAAAGCTCATGCCTTAAAAAATAACCGGCATGAGCTTTAAGTTTTATTAATAGTTCTTCACCCTAAGCATAAAATATGCTTGTGAATGGCCGCATACAGGGCATTTTTGCGGCGCTTCAACACCCTTATGGATATGCCCGCATTTGCCGCAAATCCACTCCTTACTTTCGGGCTTCTTAAAGACGCTGCCGTTTTCAACGTTACTTAACAGAGCTTTAAACCTTTCCTCATGTTCCCTTTCAATATCCGAAACCCTTTCAAACCAATAGGCTATATTATCGAAGCCTTCTTCCTTTGCAGTCTTTGCAAACTCTGCGTACATTTTTGTCCATTCAAAGTTTTCGCCGGCTGCGGCGTCTTTTAAATTGGATATAGTGTCCGGGATTCCGTTTTTAAGCAGCTTAAGCCACATTTCTGCGTGTTCCTTTTCGTTGTCTGCTGTTTCCAGAAACAAAGCTCCTATCTGCTCATAACCTTCCTTTTTCGCCTGGTTAGCATAAAAGGTGTATTTGTTTCTTGCCTGTGACTCACCTGCAAAAGCCGCCAAAAGGTTAGCCTCGGTTCTTGTATCCTTTAATTCCTTCATATTAATTCCTCCTTTTAACCCGCAATTTAAAGTTAATATTATGCACATATATTATTCTGCACAATTTATGCTTTTTTATCTAATAAATAAGCTGGCTAGACCGATTATAAACCCTAAAGCCGCTCCAAGCCAAATTATGGCGCTAAGCTCCTTGTTTATTATGCTTAAAATAAGCCGCTCCAGCTCAAGGGTATCGAAGGAATTAATTCTTGTAACAACAATTTTAGATATGTCAACATGTTCCATTATAGAATAAATGTTGTTTTTTACGGCAGAAACATACATATCAATCAAATATCCTTTGATTTCAGGTATTTTGTTCTCCTGCTTAATAATAATATCACTTATGCTTGTTTCAAGCAGATTTTCAGTCTGGGTATCAATAATGCCGCCAACAAGCTCACCTGTGTTTTCTTCAATCATTTTGTTTACAATTTCCGCTAACTGTCCGCTTATTGAATTAATAGTGTTATCGTCTACAAACATACTAATCATAGCCATAAACGACCCGCTTATTTTGGCTTTCACCTTCTCCACAACGGAAGCCGCAGCTAACTGACCCACGTTCATTTCAAGCATTTTATCTTTTATGATACGGACAGCATTTTCCTTTATATATTCCTTAGCAGTATTAAGCGTATCCTCCGAAATGGCCTTTCCTATAATATCAGACACCTTTGTTTCTGATGTTTTATACTCGGTTATAACACTGTCAATAAACCCTTCCAGCTTTTTAAGTATCTCCGGGGAAATCAGCTCCGCTGATATAACCTCGCTGTTTAAAAGCCTTGTGCCAACAACGCCACCAATAGAAGCCGCAAGCCTTTCCTTTTCCTTTGGTATAAGCCCGGGGGTGAAGGGTAACGTAAAGCCCCAAAGTTTAATCGGGTTTAACGGGCGAAACAGCATTTTTATTGCTATTCCGTTGGTTATATATCCTATAACCCCACCTACAACAGGCGCAACAATATATTGTAAATCCAAAAAAGTCACCGTTCCTTTTAGCGTACATAATATAATTAAAAAGGGGAGTTTTCCATGAATACAAGAAGAATGAAAAATAAATTATTACAAAAGCTCTATAAACGCTCCTCCAGCAGACCAGGCACCAGAAGCGGCAGCTTCTTAAGTAACGCTATAAAATCTTTGCAAGAGCTAGAAAAAGAGCTTGATGATGCCTTAACCGGGAAAAACCGGCGCAGATAAATTCAGAAAAAAACTCTTAGTTAAAGCTCGTACACCTTTGTATGCCAATAAGCCTAGCGCTTATGCGGCGTTTGCTGCCGGCGTACATAACCGCCTCCTCCTATAATCGTAAAACTGGCAAAGCAGAAACACCGCTTTGCCAGTTTGTTTATCATTTAATATAATTATGACAAGCTCTTTAATATTTTATCCGGCTTAAGCGGCAGGTTATAGAAATCCCGGCCTAAGGCATTTGCTACGGCGTTTACAATCGCCGGCGCCGACGGCACAACGGAGCATTCGCCTATGCTCTTGCCGCCGAAGGGGCCTGCCTCTTCGCCGCCGTCTACTATTATAGCGGTCATTTCCGGCATTTCTCTAGCAGTAAGCATATGATATTTTTTCAACGAAGCGTTTGTTACCTTACCCTTTTCGTCGAATTCAAGACCTTCTGTTAAAGCGTAACCAATACCCATCTGGATAGCGCCTTCTATTTGGCCTTCTACGCTTATAGGGTTAAGAGCCTTACCAACGTCGTGAGCCGCTACGTAGTTAAGAACCTTTACGGCGCCTGTTTCGGTGTCTACCTCAACCTCGGCGAAATGGCTGCCGTAGGAGGATATACCGGCGCTGGAAGCAAAGGATTCAGAAACCATTATTTCACGTTCATACATCTTTTGCGTGTTTACAACAACGTCTGAAAGGGTTGCCTTTTTATCGTTCTTTTTACAGAATACAGAGTAATCCTTAAGATATAAATCCTCCGGTGATTCCTCTAGGAGTAAAGCAGCTTCTTTAAGTAAAGCGTCCCTCAGGCTTTTAGCTACCTTAACGGTTGCGTTACCTACAACGAACGTACCACGGCTGCCCCATTCCGCAAGGTTCCATGGCACAGCGTCGGTATCGGCCTCAATACAATCAATTGAGCCGGGGTCTATGCCTAATATTTCGGCGGCAATCATAGTTTGCAAAGTTACGGAGCCGTTACCCATATCAAGAGCGCCGGTGTATAAAATACATGTTCCGTCCTCGTTCATTTTCATAGAAAGAGCCGTAACGTCCCTGTGAGCGCCGTACATGCCGTTGCCATGTGCGCCGACGGCCATACCCACGCCACGAAGGTATCTGCCTTCTGATTTAATGTTTTTCTTCTCCTGCCAACCGAAGGATTTAGCCGCTTCCTTAACGCAGTCAATAGGGCGTGGGTTGCCAAGGGGTGATTTAAAGCGCTGGTCAATTCCATCCGGCTCAACAAGGTTTTTAAGCTGCAGCTCAACAACATCTATGTTAAGAGCTTTTGCTATTTTGTTCATCTGAATCTGCTGGCCTGTAAAACCCTGTGGCGAACCGTAACCTCTCATAGCGCCTGCTACCGGCGTGTTTGTCATAACAGCAATGCCTGTGAAATTCATGTTGGGGGTTTTGTATACCTTAAACACCTTATGGCTCATAGCGCCGATTATGTTAAGAGCACTTGAAGCATATGCGCCTGTGTTTGTTATAACCTTTAAATCCTGGGCGATGATTGTTCCGTCGTTCATAACACCTGTTTTAACATAAGCTGTTGCGGCGTGGCGTGTCCTTGTTGACACCATAGTTTCGGGCCGGTTAAGCTCCATTTTAACAGGCCGCCCGGACATTTTTGAAAGCAGCGCCACAACAGGCTCAATAACCATTTCAACCTTTGCGCCAAAAGCGCCACCTATTGCCTGTTTGATAACTCTTACCTTACTCATAGGTAACTCAAATATTCTAGACAAAAGGGTTCTAAACGCAAAGGCGCTTTGATTCGGCGTCCAAACGGTGAGTTTACCCCTAGCGTCGTAGTAAGCCACCGTAACATGGGGCTCCATTGCGCCGTGATGTATAGCTGGCATTGTATACTTATCCTCAAAAATATGATCTGCCTTTTTAAAGGCTTCCTCAATATCTCCTGCTTTCCATTCAACAGAACCTACTATATTGCTGTCGCCGTGGAGTTTAACGGCTTCCTCCTTCATAGCCTCTTCTTCGTTAAATACGGCGGGAAGCTCTTCGTATTCAACCTCAATGAGCTTAATGGCTTTTTTAGCTGTCTCAATATCATCAGCCGCAACGGCAGCTACTCTGTCACCTACGTAACGAACCGTGTCGTCGAATACGTATTCTGTTTCGGGGATTTTATGCTCGTAAAATCTAAGGGCACTGTTGTATATAATTCTTGGGGAGTTAAGGTAAGTAGCAACTGCACGAACCCCTGGCAGAGCCTCTGCCTTAGACGTATCAATCTTTTTTATTTTCGCATGAGCGTATGGGCTAAACAACATCTTCGCATGAAGCATACGCGGCAGCTTATTGTCTGCTACATACTGCATTTGGCCGGTAACTTTAAGCGCCGCATCACGAACCGGCATACCCTTTCCGATATAGTTATAGTTTTCAGACATTACTGCACACCTCTCATTCTGCTTGCCGCAAGTTCTACGGCTTCAATAATTTTTTTGTAACCTGTACAGCGGCACAGATTGTTTTCAAGTGCGTCTGTTATTTGTTCCCTTGTGGGGTTTAGGTTTTTATCGAGAAGGGCTTTTGTAGACATTATCATACCCGGTGTACAAAAGCCGCATTGAACAGCGCCGGCATCAATATACGCCTGTTGAATAGGATGAAGCCTTACTTCTCCGTCAACAAGCTCTGCAATACCCTCGATTGTAACAATTTTCTTGCCAACTGCCTTCATAATATTTATTAAACATGAGTTAACCGCTTCACCGTCAATTATAACCTTGCAAGCGCCGCAATCACCCGTTGCACAGCCGCATTTTGCGCCGGTTAGGTTTAAAATCTCTCTAAGCACGTGCATCAACGTCCAATTCTTTTTAACGCTTAGGTTAAAACTTTCGTTGTTGATGTTTAGTTGGATAGCTTCCATAATAGTTCGCTCCTTTTCCATAAAGAATACCCCCGTCCTAAAAGGCGGGGGTCAGTGTATCGGCAATAAGGAATAAACCCTTTGCCAACAGTCTGCCCGCCTTTATAGGAGGGAGCTGTAGTTATTTAGTTTTATTTGGCAAGTAAATGACATATTCAATTGCCGCTGGAATATTAGAACCTTGCGTAAAAATCCTTTGATTCTTGAGCCATCGCCTTGTGCTCATCGGTTTGTGGGGCGATTTCTGATGTTAATGCGCCTGTTGGGCAAATATCAACGCAAAGGCCGCAGCTTCTGCATTCTTTTTCATTAAGGCTCATCTCAGAAAGATTAAGCTCTCTAGCGTCATAGCTGCATACTGTTACACACCGCTTGCATTTTGTGCAGACAGATGGGTTAAAGGAGAAATCAAGTGAGGAAATAAGCTCTTCCTTCGGGAAATTTTTAAGAGCAGCGCCCACAACCTCGTTAAGTGAGCCGTAACCAAGCTGTTGAATCTTTTTGGAAAGCTCATAACACATATATTCTATGTACTCAACGCCCTTTAATATACCGATAGAGCAAACACCAACGTTTGTACATCCTACCATTAAGAACTCAATGGCGTCCTCGGCGCTCATGCAGCCGCCGCTGCCGTAAAGGTTTTTAAAATCAGGATGATTCCTGGCAATTTCGGAATTAATACGCATTGCAATAGGCCGCATACCGGCCCCTGTCATCCATCCGTAACCGCCGTCACCCATCATTACGGGGCGTGCTTTGTTAATGTCAATTTTAAGGGTTGGGCCTATTGAGTCTATGGCGCAAATACCGTCGGCGCCATGCTCAAGGCATTTGCTTCCTACAGCTACAGCGTCGGGCCAGTTGCCGCTTAACTTGCAAATAACGGGAATACTTACGTTAGCCTTAGCAAAATCCAGCATAGGGATAAGCGTATCCTCTGTGTATGAAACAAGCTCAATCATGTCTGCTCCGGCTTTTTCAACGTCTTTAACGATAGCCTTAGCTTCCTGAAGAGTATGCCCAACGCTGCCGATTACAACAGCGCCTGCTTTTTTAGCCATAGGTATTTCACGCTCATACCATAAAAGCCTGTCGGTATCCGCCCATTTTTCACAGTTTATAAGGGAGTTACTTCCCTTTAGGTTTCCTATATGATGAACTGGGTTTATGGCTCGGCCAAGTCTAATGGTTTTCGTAACAACCGCGCCGCAACCGGCCTCATGGCCTTTAATCATACCCTCAGCTGCGTAAGTAAGTGGGCCTGACGATAATATAAACGGGC
>CAZEYG010000110.1:0-6655 GCA_964516575.1 uncultured Defluviitaleaceae bacterium | reverse complement strand
GTTTAATATTTTAACACAGAGTTAATTTTCAAACTTGCATTTTATTATATGAGCATAGGGATAATCTTCTAACAGCTCAGGCTGCTCCGCATAAATCTGCTTGTCACCGTATATTGAAACATTACCTTTTGAGAAAATTGAGGTATATAAAACAATCTCCTTATTGTCCTCAATAATCGCTGGCTCATCTATCGGACCAAAGGCACGGCCGAACATCTCGTAGTCAGTGCTTAACGGTTCACTTGAATGGTTTATTCTAGAGCTGCCATCACTTATTGTAAAAGACCAATGATAACCGGGACTTCGGTTTATAAGAATAGCGACCTGGCCGTTTAGCGGCCTTAACTCGTCGTTAAACATACTGACACCGGCTGGCCGGTCTATAAGCACTCCGTTTTCATATGTTTCAACCCAAAACTCTACGCTTTTATAGCTGTTTTTTGTTTTGTAGTCAAAGAGCAGAATTTCCAGCTTATCAGCTGAAATCAAGTTAATTAAATCGTCCTGTTCCTTGGTTAGGGCTTTGGGTGCGATTTCATTTTTAGAAGAAACAACATTTTCGGCACAGCCATTTATACATAACGTAACAATAAATATAACAAGTATTAATAATTTTTTCATGTTTATTCTCCGTCTTATACTTATAAATAAAACCGAACTATATAATGACCTCAATCTCTAATACATATTGATCACTTCGGTAGGTACTATAAGTAAGTTCCACAGGTTTATCGTTTTTGTCGTATGCAAGTCTTCTTGAAAGCAAAAGCGGGAATCCTTCGGTTACGTTAAGTATATCTTTAGTTTGACCTGATGCGCTTATAGCTTCAATGGTGTCTTTAGCTCTTTCGATTGAGAATCCGCAAAACTTAGTAATTGATTTGTATAGAGAGCAGTTCTCTAAATCAATATTATAAACAGGCATACATAGGATGCCGTTCAAATAAGTGTCTTGGATAATTAAAGGCTCGTCGTTTACAGCTCTGATACGTTTAATATGGATAACCTTTTCATTAAGCGGAATATTAAAAAATGCGGCTATTTCTTTTGTTGGAAAAATTAATTCCTTTTCAATAAGCCGGGTAGTATATTTGTATCCCTTTTTTGCCATAACTTCACTAAGCCCGACAATTTCTCTTTTGGATTTTTCATTGCGTATTTTGCTGACGTAAGTACCGCTTCCTTGTATACGGGTTAAATAACCTTTAGTTACAAGCTCCGCAAGAGCCTTACTAACAGTAATCCGGCTGACACCAAAATGCCCGGCCAGCTTATCCTCAGATTCCAGGCGCTGGCCGGATTTGTATTCACCGGTTATTATTTTGTTATAAATAGCTTCCCGTATTTGCATGTAAATAGGGGACTTGTTAAATTCGCTGGTATACATAACATTACCGTCCAAATAATCCCTAGTAGTTAACAGCCGCTCTTTAATATTTCATAAGCCTCGTCTACGGAAACGTTTTTATGGATTATCGCCGCAAGAGCCTTTGTCATGTTTACGGTGTTTCCGATACCCCAAACGTTACGTCCAATGGCGACACCTTTTGCGCCGTCATCCATTGCGGCTTTAATAGAAGCTAAAAACTCCTTTTCGTCTTTTGTCTGTGCGCCGCCAAGAACTACAAGGGGCACAAACGTTTCGTCTACTACTCTTTTAAAACCCGGGGCATAAGCTGTCTTAATAAAGTCACAACCTATTTCACAAGCTATCCTTGCGCCTCTAGCGATGTTATCCAGGGTTCTCATTTCTTTTGGAGCGTCAAAGCCGCCGGGTACAGGCTCTGAGCAAACCGGCATACCGATAGAATCACAGTAACTTATTGTTCTAGCAAGCTGAGGATATGTTATTTCCTCAACACCGGTGCCTTGGCCGACGTTTACCATAACAGCGTCAGCGCCCATTCTAAGAGCGTATTCGGCTTCAAAAACCATACGGCTGTCGTGGCCTTTTCCGACATATGTAGGCGGCAAGTCAAGTCTTGCAATATAACCGATAGGAGCTAACTCCTTGGCAAATATTCTTGCGGCGCCGAAGTTTATAAGAGCAGCGTCTGCGCCGCCTTCTATTATCTGCTCAATTGTTTTACCCGGATTTTCAAGGCCGGGAGAAGCGCCGTTATATGTTCCGTGATCCATTGCGACTATTAATGACTTGCCGTCTTGTGCAAAAATGTGGTTTAATCTTCTAACTTTACTCATAATACATTCTCCTTTTATTATGTAATATTATAATTTATAGTAACCATTTTATTTAAGACCGTATATCATACGGTATCGGGTGTACATAAAATGTGAGGTATGCGTATGAACAGAAACTATTTCGCAATGAGGGTGGTCCGTTGATAAAAAGGCTTTGTTATTTGTTCCTATACCAACAGCCTGACCGCAAACAAAAACAGAGGATACTGTAATGAAAATTTCGTCAAGCAGCTTTTGCTGCATAAGATGATGACAATATGCCGGGGATTCTACCAGCACTCTTTCCATGCCCATAATGTGGAGTACGGTAAACAGCTCAAATGCGTTTGTTTCTCCTCCAGAACCGGTAACAAGAACAAATATTTTGCCCTTGTTTTCATTTAACGCTTTTTTAAAAGCGACTTCGCTGCCGGCGCTTTTTGGTTTATCAAGAACACAATATGGCCGGTTGATTTCATTTTTAACGTTTGCAAGACCGTTAGGTGAGGTTGCTATAAGGATAGGTACTTCCTTACATTTAAACACAGGGTTATGATAAGGTATATTTTTACCGCTTGTTGTTATGACAATTGTCCAGGGAGCTGGCTCCTTGCCTGCTTCTAACCTTGCGTTTATAATGTCCGAATCATAAGCGCTGCCGGAATATTCGGGTTCGTTAATAAGTGTTCCGGCGCCTATTATTATTCCGTCGCAATATCCACGAAGCATATTAAGCATCCAAAAATCTGCAAATGCGCCGTCAGGGTCAAGTAAATTGTTCTTTGCAACAAGAGGCCCTTCCTTATTATCCTCAAAGGCAATTTTCCCGTCAACAGACATAACGTAAGAGGCATAAGTCATTGGTCTGCCGGCCGGTTTTTCGCCAAAAAGCAGCTTTCCATATACCTGCTCAACTTTTTCACATTTAAAGGCCTCGGCCGAATAGCCTAATTTTTCTGTATTGCTGATAATAGGGGTCAGCTTGATTTTGTTTGCATCAAAGTCTATTTTTTGCAGCGCCATAGTTCCTCCTTAGCGAATAAATATGTATATACAACTATACAAATATTATAAACTGATTTTAAAGATTTGTAAATACTTGCTTGTCAAGAATTTAATATAATGTATAATTATAGCGACAAATGAATGACTGATGATTTCACCTTTGGAGGATTTAGAATATAATGAAGCAAGTATTAAATATAAGAGGTTTAACATATGCTTCAGGGTTCTGCCTCAATATAAATCCAATGAAGTTAAAAAACGCAGGCAGAAGGGAAAGTTGTTTGATAAGCTTTTAAAATAGTACTAATAGTTATAATTATTAACAGTTATTTATTTGACATTATTATAAGAAGCATATATTATATAAATAACAATATAATTAAACTGGTAAATAAAAGGGAGGGGGTCTTATGAAACAAATGGGAAAATGGAAAGTTCTGACTTTGCTGGCTATGGCTTCTTTTATAACTTTTATTGATTTAACTGCGATGAGTGTTTCAATTTCCAGTCTTGTTAACGACCTGAATACAAATATAGGGGGTATCCAGTGGATTGTTTCTACTTATACATTAACAATTGCTGTTTCTATGCTGCCCATTGCGAAATTAACGGAAAAAATATGTGCTAAAAAAATGTTTATCAGCGGAGTTTGCCTTTATGGAGCGGGTACTCTAACTGCTGCCTTTGCTCAAAACACTACTGTTTTATTTTTTGGCTGGGCTTTTATGGAAGGTGTAGCTGCGACGCTTATAATGTCCTCAGGTTTATTCCTTTTACGAACTTATTATAAAGAAGACGATCTTACAATCGCTATACCCGTGTATGCCATATCATCGGCTGCTTCGATTGCTATTGGGCCAGTATTTGGTGGAATTATATCCACTATATTGTCATGGCGGTATGTATTTGGACTGGAAGCGCTTGTTGTTATATATATACTTTTAAATATAAAAACTATTAATTCTATAAAATACAAAAGCTCTAATAAAAAAGCAAATTTAGATATTATTGGATTAACTTTATTAGCCTTTTCTTTCCTGTTCTTTATCCACGGCTTACTTATGTCTAAAACCTATGGTTGGGTTGTGGCAAAGCAGCCTTATCAACTGGGGGATTTTAAATTAGCTGGAGTCTCCATAGCTTTTGTTTTTATTATGATAGGTGTTTTAGCTTTTGTCGTAGTAAATTTTAGGATTAGAAACATGGTCGTATCAAAGGAATTTTCCTTTACTTATGCCGAAATATTTTTAAATAAGACGTACAGAAGTATTTTGGTTATTAATGTTTTAACTCGCATGATAATGATAGGTATATTGTTTATAGTGCCCATATACTTGCAAAACCTGCTAAGGTATACTCCAATGGAAACAGGGCTTATAATATTACCTTTATCGGCTGCTGTTTTTCTGACTTCGTCTGCGGCTATTAAGTTAGGCGCAGCGATTGGCGAAAGGCTGGTAATCGCTTTAGGTTGCTCGTTTACTTTTTTAGGTGTATTTTATCTATTTTTTCATTTTGGTGCTAACTTTGCCATATCAGGCAGCATGTTTATGCCGGCGTTGGCGCTTATCGGCTTAGGTATAGGTTTATGCCTTAGTTTATCAAATAAGCTGGGGATTTCACAGCTTGACAAAAAGCATGAAAGAGAAGGTTACGGATTAATGTCTACGGCTTATAACCTAGGGTCGTCTATTATTACGGCGCTGGCGGGTTCGTTGCTTATAAGCGGAGTTGTTTCTAAAATTTTCGAGAGATTTAGCAAGTTACCTGAATATTTAAACGGAGTACCAACAAAAGACTTACCGGGCGAATTAACTACCGCATTCTTAAGGATGCAATTTTCCAATTATTCGCATGAAGCACTTACAAGTCAGGATATTAATAGCATACTTGAAATATCATTAATAAGCATTAACCGCTCAATGCAAGTAGTATTTGCTTTACTAATGGCGTTGGCGTTGACATCAATATTTGTGGCGTTAATAAACTTACCTCGTTATAAAATAGAGAAGGAACAAAACAAGCTGAACTTTTAGATTCTATTCCCAGTAGTCCCAGTGGTCAATTAAATAATGTTAATTAAAGGGCTTTGATACATGTTATATTTAACATAATATCAAAGCCATTTTCAACGTCATTACTTACGTAAGTACTCTTTAATTTGGCGGATGTCATAAAGCAGCTTTTCTATGTCTATTGTAGTGTGCTGGCCGTTTTCATATAATATTTTACCGCGGCACATTGTAAGAGCTATATCTCGCCCGGAGGCCGAATAGACTATGCCTGAAACATGGTCATAACAAGGAGTAAGCCGCTCGTTATTAAAATCCAACATAACAATATCGGCGTCATAACCTTCTTTTATAACACCACATTCGGCTTGGCGCCCTTGGGATTTTGCGCCGTTAGTTGTCGCCAGCTTTAAGGCTTCATAAGCCGGAACAATAGCGGGGTCGTTATAGGCTGTCTTTTGTAATATGCAAGACAACTTCACCTCCTCAAACAAATCGTTTGTGTTGTTTGAAGCTACGCCGTCGGTGCCCAACGTAACATTTACGCCCTTTTCAAGCATTTTGTATACAGGGGCAATGCCGCTGGCCAGCTTTAGGTTCGATACCGGGTTATGGCAAAGGCTTCCGCCTTTTGCAGCAAGAATCTCCATGTCACATTCTTCTATCCAAACGCCGTGAGCTGCGTTAACAGGAATACTAAAAAGATTGTATTTATCAAATATTTGAGTAGGTGTTACGCCGTATTTTTCCTTGCACTTTTCATGCTCAAATTTAGTCTCCGATAGATGTACATGCATTCTGAGCTTATGCTCATGAGCAAATTCTATAACCTGTGTCCAAAGCCTTGGGAATGAGGTGTATTCCGCATGAATACCGGCATCCAGCTTTAATCGGCCGCAGGCTTCAGGTACATAACCGGCCAAAACGTCCATTGACTCCAAATATTCTTTTGACTGCTTATAGTTATAGGTGTTTTCTTCCCCAAAGCATAACGCCCCTTGGGAAACAGAGGCTTTCACACCAGTTTCAACAACAGCCTTACATATAGAATCAAGATAGAAATACATGTCTGAAAAATTTGCCGTGCCGGAGGCAACCATTTCTGCTATGGATAATAACGTGCCTTTATAAACCATGTCCTTTGTTAGCTTGACTTCGGCAGGGAAAATATTCTCAAACAGCCATTCCTGCAATTTTACATCGTTGGAGTAACCACGTAAAAGCGACATTGGCACGTGGGAATGACAGTTAATAAGAGACGGCATAATAACTCTGTGATTTCCGTCTATGGTTCTTTTTGCCTTAAGCTCCGGCTTATATTCGCCAATATATGTTATTTTTTGACCTTCTATGCCAACGCATGTTTCAGCAATCGTCGGTTTGGCGTCATCCATTGTAACCACTGCTATATTTTTAAATAAAATAGAGCGTCGAGTAAAAAGAGATAAGCAGTTATT
>CAZEYG010000109.1:0-6683 GCA_964516575.1 uncultured Defluviitaleaceae bacterium | reverse complement strand
ATAGTGCCGGAATTTTCATTTATATTATATTTATAATAAATAAAGCACATTTCGACTTTATTTTACAAAAAATCAAAACAGTGCGATATAATGGTTTTAGCGTTTGTATAACATTTGCCATAGTTGTGCCAGCTTGCTGCTTGCCAGCGGTGTTTCCATGAAACAGATACAGGAATGGCCCGGATACAGCGATTTTTCAACCACGAGAACATTTACTCCCATCTCAATTATTCCTCAAAGCTATCCTCGGCAAGTGCGATGAGTGCCAGTATTGGTACTTATGTCCCTCCGATTTTGGAGAGACACGGGAAGTAAGAACTACGGAATAGGCTTATAGCCGGACATGAAAAAGCCTACAAAACCGCATAAGTACAGGCTTTGTAGGCTATGTGGTGCCGGTGAAGGGACTCGAACCCCCACGGTTTCCCTCACGATTTTGAGTCGCGCGCGTCTGCCATTCCGCCACACCGGCATATTCAATTTTGCCCTATGCACCCCTTAGAAATCGGAGGGACGGCATAGGAGGTACACTAACAAAGATAACTTTTCATCTGAATCTGAAAAGTGCCTAAAATAAAGGGTTTACAGCGTTTCGGGGCTTACATACTGCCGTTTGACGCATTGGATTTTGAGTCGCTTGCGTCTGCCATTTTACCGTTCGAGCTTGTAAAGCATTTTATGTTTCAGCCCGACTAAATATTCTTAGATACGCAAGTTACTATATCACATAATAATAAGAAAGTCAAGAAATTTTGGGGGAGTGGACATAAGTGTGCCTAAAATCCACGAAAGTAAAAGGTGGTGTTCTGTTGGGGTTGACTAGGCGATACTTGAATTTTGCCAATCTAAATTGGTTATAAGCTCCACAAACACATTTATTACTGCCATTAATGTAAGGAAAAATATGTTATAACTCTACTATCTTTTATGGCTGCAATATGTTTTTTATTTACTGCATTTTATATGTAACATCAACCAATTTTAACGACGAAATTGCCACAATAAAAGCCCTATACTTAAACTGTACTAATCCAAATTCCTGTGGTATAATATTTCGGGGTGATATTATTGAAAACAAAAAACAACTTTTTATTAAAAGGTGTTGCGTTAATTATAATCGCAATTACTTTTTTTTCGCTTACAGTTTTTGCAGAAAGCAGTCAAATCACTACAACATTTAACGGTAATTCTATTAATCTTAGCCGTCCGCCGGTTTTAGAGGACGGCACAGTGTTTCTTCCGGCTGAAGATATATTTGGTGCCCTTGATGCCTTTGACGTAAATTGGCTTGAACATTCCGGCGTCCTGGTTGCTTCAAGGAGGCTAACAACAGCCGCATTTTCCTTTGGCAGTAATGTTATTCTAAAAAACGGACAGAAAATAAACGTTGACTATCCTCCTCGGGTTATATCAAATACAGCTTACATATCCATGGATACATTGGAAAAAGCCTTTGACGTAAAATGCACATGGAACAGTAAAAACAATACGGTTTCTATAAGCACCAAACCGCAGCAATATACAGTAACCTGTTTACAGGCAACTGCCTCCTACAAGAGCGAGGACGGAGGCCCCGTTTTATTGGAAGTCAAAAGCATGTATCCTCAAATTGACAATCCAAAGGACGATAAGGTTATTTCTAAGGTTAATGCGGTTATAAAATCAAATGCAGACAAATATTTGTTACAATCCAAAAATAAGCATTTTAAAGCAGCAGAATCAGCTTATGCTTCCAGCCTTTACGAAGAACGGTATTTTTCTGCCTTTTCATGCGAAAGATGGTTTGATGTTACATACTGCTCCAACAATATAATATCCATAAAATTTGAATCAATGGAAAAAACAGCGTCCGGTGAACCTATTGTTACAGCCTACGCTCAAAGCTTTAATTTGGCAACCGGCAAAGAGCTTTCTGTGACTGATGTTATGAACGGCACAAAAGCAAGCGTAAACGCCGAAATAGAGAAAGCCGTTTTTAATGAGTTGGATAAAAATCCTTCCTCTTACAGCCCTGAAGCGAAATTGGTTATAAAAAGGGCAATCAGCAAGGGCGTCGTTTTTTATGTTTCAGAAGATGGCGTTGTTGTCTGCTTTGAAAGCGGCGCTATTTCAAATGAAACTTATGGTATAATTGAGTTTGTTGTAAACGCCGGGAGAGTGTAATGGCCTAGAAATAAAGCTGTCTGTAACAAAATTACACTTGATTTTTTTTTAATATTGATGTTAAATATAATTAGGTTAATATTATGGCGGCAATTAAATATCCATTATTTTGCCGACGTAACCCCTTAGGAGCCTCAATGCTCTGTCAAAGGGGTGACAGTGAAAAATGATGTTTTCACTGCTAGGGTAATAAATTTGTCGATTTAAAAACTATTTTGGAGGTTGTTATTTATGAAGAAAAAGTTAAGCCTTGCTGTCATGTTGTGCATAGTCATAACTTATGTTTTTGGCTTTTCAACAACAGCATACGCCAATTACTCTATGTACGTAGGAGAGCAATGGTCTCAATTTTTTGCTTATGGCATCGTCAGCGCCCAAAGCAGCAATCCAGGAGTTGCAAATGTTAATTATACTCAAGGAGATCAGACTATGTATATAAATGCCTTATCTCCCGGCTCTACTGTAATAACAGTTACATACTACGTATACAGCCGTGATTATTCAGGCGGCCACTGGGCAACAGACGCAAACGGCAACCCATATTTTGTACCTGATCAAACAAGCTATGATTTATTAACAGATACCGATTCATTCCTTGTAAACGTAAACGGAGGAATAATCCCCCCAACGCCCCAGCCAATCACCCCTGCTAACGACATATATAAAACTATGACCTTATATGTTGGTGATATGGGTTATGTAAACGATGGGTTTTCAGATGCCTATGGTTTTTCAAGCTCTTCTCCAAGCGTTGCCTCAGCTTTTGGCGACTACAACACAACCAGCATATTTATTAATGCCTTAAGCCCGGGTTCTACTCGTGTAACAGGAAAAGTCTTTACGTATCAAAACCAAAGGTATGCCCAAAATATAACTATAGACGTTACTGTTCGCGCAAGAACACAAACCTCATCAGATACTATGATTTTATCAACAGGGCAAAAGCTCCAATATGCTCAATCGTTGAGTACTGTTACCGATTTACGCAGCTTTAATAACAACATAGCGACAACCTATTATGACGGCCAGTATATAGTTGTAGAAGGCGTGGCCGAAGGCTCAACAACCATTTCCTGTACGGCTAAAACATACAGCGGCTCTTACATTGACCTTACGCTTAGGGTTACTGTTAAAGCAGCGCCTACGTCAACCGTTTTCCATAATATTGAAATGGTAGAGGGCACAACTCAACGTTCAACCGTTAAACGCTCTAAATCAGGGGCTATAGAAAGTACTAATCCATCTGTTGCTACTTCCACCTTCGGTTCCGACGGTTATTTTACAGTTTCAGCTCTTAAGCCAGGCACAGCGCAGCTTTCTGCTACCGTAACAGAACCTAACGGAAAAAGCTACACTCTTGTAACTGCCGTAACAGTAATGCCAAAAATTGAGAAACCTATAGGTCTTACATTTAACCTTAAAAACATGCCTTCTCATACCGTCGGAAACGTATATACTCCTCCACAGGTTTCTATAAACGGAGTTGTTGTTAACAGCGCTGAGCTTTTATGGACTCCTTCTGACGATTCTATAATTGAGCTGGTGGATAAAAAGGGAACCTTTAAAGTTTTAAAGCCAGGTAATGTTAAGTTAATTGCCGTTTCAAAAGACGGTGAATACTCCAACTACTTTACATTAATTTGCAAGTAGAATAATGAACAACTGATGGTTAAGGCTTTACGTGCTTTGAGCCTCGCCTACGTAACATAGTAAAAATTGAAAATATGTCGTATCATAACTTAATCATTGGGTACTTAACATCTTTTACAAAAATGCCGGGACTTTTAAGCTCCGGCATTTGTTTGGTGTTATAATAGTATTTCAATAAAAAAAGGGAATATTATTATCAAAGATTAAAACTTGGAATGGAGCGCATAATATGAAAGATAAGCCGAGGATACTAATTCTTGCTACAGGCGGCACAATAGCAGGCACTGCCGAGCTGACCACACAAACGACTGATTATAAAATAGCCCAGGTTGATGTTAATGATTTATTGAAGGCTGTGCCCCAGGCGTTTGACGTGGCCGATATTGTGGGAGAACAGTTTTGCCAGCTAAACAGCGGTATGATTACCGTAGAAATTTGGCTAAGCCTTGCCAAAAGAATAAACGAAATTTTCAGAAACAACGAGGCAGACGGAATCGTAATAACACACGGTACTGACACAATGGAGGAAACAGCTTATTTTTTAAACCTTACGGTCAAAAGCAAAAAGCCCGTCGTTTTGACCGGCTCTATGCGTCCAGGTACTGCTCTTAGCGCCGATGGACCGCTTAACATATATAATGCCGTTTTAACGGCTTGTGACAAAACATCTATAGGTAAAGGTGTTCTTGTTGCAATGGATGATTATATTATAGCTGCTAGAGATGTTTTTAAATCTAATACATGCAAAACCAATACATTCACCGGCGGAGAAATGGGTCTTTTAGGTACGGTTATCGGCGGCGTTGTAGAATATTATCATCAAAGCACAAAACGGCACACTATTAGCAGCGAGTTTGACATCGAAAACAGAAATTCCCTGCCTAAGGTTGAAATAGTATATGAATACGCTGGAAGCGGAAGCATGATGTTTAAAACAGCAGTAGAAAACGGAAATGAAGGCATAGTTATGGCGTGTGTTGGTAACGGTGATTTTAACGAGGCCCCAAGCAAGTTCTACAAAAGCCTTGAAGAAAAGCCGGTTGTTGTACGCTCTTCACGGATAGATGAGGGAAAAGTAACCTACAGCAGCGACGAATGTGATTATAACACAGTCTCCTCTAATAACCTTAACCCTCAAAAATCCCGAATTTTGTTAATGCTTGCTTTAACCATAACAAAAGATATTGATGCTATACAAGAAATGTTTAACACATATTAAAAAACATAGCTATTCCGTATCAGATTTTAATACGTCGATGTTTTCGATGTTGTTAAGCTCGTGGGCAACAACATATTTAGCCGTAAGTACGCAAACAACATTGTCCTTGTTGCATCCTATAAGGCGGCCTTCAAAAACCTTGTTTTGTATAGTTGTAACCCGAACAATCATGCCGCGTTTGATTGTTTTGCCGTTAAACTGCAAGATTTCTTTTGGGAAAAGACTATAACATTTTTGGATAATCCCAGAGGTATCACCTTTTGGATATAAAACCTCGGAGGGCATGTTCGTAACAAAGTTTAAAACCTTTGAAAAGCTCTGTATAACCCATGTGATTATAAAAGCCAGCACGGCCGCAAAAACAATGTCGTTTAAGGTTAAAGCAGGAAAGTTCGACGGCAAACTAAAGTTCATATTGTTCACTCCTTAATATACAGTGCTGTCTGTAACTATTTGTATTCTGCCATTATCAATACCGTGAATGGTATAATTAATTTTCAATAAAGCTTTTATTTGCTTTATAACTTCTGACGTTATAAGCTCACCCGGCGCTATAATCGGAACACCCGGTGGATATGAAACAACAAATCCGCCGGACACGGCGTTTTTAGCGTCATCTATACTTATATACGCTTTTTTGGCGAAAAATGTTTCTCGTGGCGTAACAATAGTTTTTACGTTTTGTAAAACAAAATTCACCGATTTTGATTGTTTAACCAGTTTATCACGGTCTAAATTTTTACAAATCTCTCTTAATCCACATAAAAGCCTGTCAAAGCCTTCTTTTCTGTCTGCTATGCTTGTCATTGCTAAGGCATAGTTTTTATAACCGGCCTCTAATTGAACGCCGTATTTTTCGGCTAACGTTCTTTCTATATACATTCCGTCCAGCTTTTGAGAAGTTACGTATATCAGCAGCTTGCCTATATCAAAATTACTGATACAGTATTTGCCGATAAGTTCTCGGCCTATAAGAGAAATGGCAGAAATATCCTTCACTGCACTACTAAAATAGTATAACAGCTCTGCATATTTGTCAAATAACATTTTGCTGTCTTTTTGTAATGTTGTAACAAGCCTGTCAATAATACCCATAAAAATATAAGAGGGGCTTGTTGTTTGAATTAGGTTTATAGCTTGCTTGATTTTGTCAGGCTTTATTTTTGTGCCCTTTGTATGCAGCAAAGCGCATTGCCCTAAAGCCGGAAGCGTTTTGTGAATGCTTTGGATAACAACATCTGCTCCTTCGGATATTGCGGCGGGTGGGAAGCTTTCATGAAAGCCAAAGTGTGCGCCGTGTGCTTCATCTACAATAAGTACTTTTTCATATTTACCGCAGATTTTAGAAATTGCTTTTATATCGGAGCATATTCCATCATATGTAGGGCTTGTAAGAAACACAGCTTTTATTTCATCGCAAGAACCTAAACATCGTTCAACCTCGTCCGGGGAGATGCCGCCGGTTATGCCATAATCAGTTAGCTTAGGGTAAACGTATTGTGCCCTTGCGCCGCATAGAACAAGGGCTTTATATAACGCTATGTGGCTGTTTCTACCGCATAGTATAGTGTCTCCTTCTTTACATATAGCTAAAATAGCAGATATTATTCCGCTGCTTGCTCCGTTTACAAGAATATAGCTATTATCTGCC
>CAZEYG010000108.1:0-6758 GCA_964516575.1 uncultured Defluviitaleaceae bacterium | reverse complement strand
GACGGCTTTAGAATTTCATACAACCAAAAATCAATCATATCCGAAAATGGAAAGTTTTTATCCGAAGGTCAAAACGGCGTAAAATGAGTTGTTCCCGCTAGAACAATGAACGAGCTTATGAAGTTAATCGAATCCGACGAAAGCGTCACGATGTATTTTACGTCAAGACATATTATGTTTGAGCTTAAAGACTGTATAGTCGTTTCAAGGTTAATAGACGGCGATTTCATAAGATACGACCAAATCTTTTCAAAGGATTTCACAACCCTCATGACAATCGACAGAACGTTACTTCTTCAAGCGGTTGAGCGAGTCTCTCTTATCGCCAGCAAAGACACCAAAAAGCAGCCGGTCAAGTTGTCCTTGTCTGAAGAACTGGTTGTTATAACGTCTAATGCAGAGCTTGGTGCGGCTAAGGATGAGCTTTTGGCGTCCTTTGAAGGCCAGCCGTTGGATATTGCCTTTAACCCCCGGTTTCTGCTGGACGCCTTAAAAGCCGTAGACGAAGAAAATATAAAAATGTTTTTCTCAACAGCCCTTAGCCCCTGTATAATTAAAGGCGAAGACAACCATGACGATATTTACCTTGTCCTTCCTTTACGTGTTAAATAGTGTTAAAAATTGGCAATACTTATTGTATAAGATTTAACGGAGCTGATACCTTGACTGAAATAACTATTAAAACCGAATATATCAAGTTAAGCCAGCTTTTAAAGCTGATAGACGCCATAGACTCAGGTTCGGAAGCAAAAGCCTTCATAACCGCCGGTCAAGTAGCCGTAAACGGCATTACAGCAACTGAACGAGGCAAAAAAATCCGTGCCGGTGATGTTGTGGCCGTTAAGGGTATGGCGCCAGTAACAGTTAAGGCCGGTTGATTATGTATGTTGAACGGGTAATGCTCAAAGGTTACAGAAACTACAACAGCCTAGACACAAGCCTGTCCAACGGGCTTAACGTTCTGTTCGGCGATAACGCCCAAGGTAAAACAAACTTTTTAGAAGCCATATATTTCTGCGGTACAGGCCGTTCCCATAGAACCCATAACGACAAGGAGCTTATATCCTTCTCTGAAGCTAACGGTTACATCCGCCTAACGGTTAAAAAAGAGCTAACCGAAACACAAATTAACGTCCATCTAAAAAAGGACGCCAAAAAAGGTATAGCCATAGACGGAACACCCGTCAGCCGCTTAGGAGAATTATTTGGGTCCTTACTTGTCGTAATGTTTTCGCCGGAGGATTTACAGCTCATAAAAGCGTCCCCCCAGCTAAGGCGCCGGTTTATGGACATGGAGCTTTGCCAGCTTAGTAAGGTCTATTACTACGAGCTTCAGCAATATTACAAGGCTCTGAACGAACGTAACAGCCTGCTAAAAAAAATACGCCAAAACAAAAACCATATGGAAACCCTCTTTGTTTGGGACGAGCAGCTTGTAAAATACGGCGCAAAAATTATTAAATACCGACAGGATTTTATTAATAATATTGACCATATTTCATCTGGAATTCATGGTAAAATAACAAACGGTAAAGAATCTTTGTCTGTTAAATATAAACCAAACGTTTCGTCCGACCAGTTCGCCGAAAGACTTCAAAAAACGTCTGAGCGTGACATAATCTGCGGAAGCACGTCATCCGGCGTACATAAAGACGACATTGATTTTTATATAAACGATGTAAACGCCCGAGCTTACGGCTCCCAAGGCCAGCAGCGAACGGCCGCTCTGTCGGTCAAGCTGGCCGAAATAACCATTATAACAAACAAAAAAAACACAACCCCCGTGCTGCTTTTAGACGACGTACTTTCAGAGCTTGATAACTCGAGACAACAGTTTCTACTGAAAAGCATAGAAGAAATCCAAACCCTTTTGACCTGCACAGGCCAAATACCCGCCGGGTTAACCTCCGGTGTTAGGTTATTCGGCGTAACGGCAGGTACGCTTAAAGAAACATTAAATGAAACATTAAATGAAACACCAACTAGAACACCAGCCGAATCACCTTCTACAATGAACAGACAACAGAGTTGTAAAAAGGAGTAGAAAAATGATTGAAAACAACCAGCCGCCAAAGGGCGGCGTAGAGGACATCCCAGATTTATTTAAAATTTCCGGGGAAAACGAATACGACGAAAACCAGATTCAAGTTCTTGAAGGCTTAGAAGCCGTCAGAAAACGCCCCGGTATGTATATCGGAACAACCTCCAGCCGTGGCCTACATCATCTGGTCTATGAAATAGTAGACAACGCCGTGGACGAAGCTCTAGCTGGCTTCTGTAACGAAATCGAAGTCATAATACACCCCGGCGACACAATTTCTGTTAAGGACAATGGCCGTGGAATCCCCATAGGTATCCAACCCCAGCGTGGAATCCCCGCCGTTGAGGTTGTGTTTACAGTCCTCCACGCTGGCGGAAAGTTCGGAAGTGGTGGTTATAAGGTATCCGGCGGCCTCCACGGCGTAGGCGCTTCCGTTGTTAATGCGTTGTCCGAGGAGTTAACCGTCCAAATCTACACCGACGGCAAAATCTACGAACAAAAATACTCCCGTGGTGACGTTTTAGGCCCTCTCGAAATCGTCGGTCAAACAGACGAACGAGGCACATACGTTCACTTTAAGCCCGACCATCTGATTTTTGAAGACCTAGAGTTTCATTTTGATTCACTCAAACAACGCTTACAAGAAACAGCCTTCTTAACAAAAGGCCTTAAAATCACAATTACCGACAAGCGTACAGAAGACGGCCGCAGCCGTACCTTCCATTACGAAGGCGGTATAAAGGAATTCGTAACCCACATAAACAAAAACCGTACCCCTATATACGACAAGGTGTTCTACGCCGAGGGCAGCCGTGAAGGCGTCTACGTAGAAATCGCCTTGCAACATAACGACGACTTCTACGAAAACACATATACATTTGTTAACAACATAAATACAATGGACGGCGGAATGCATCTCGTTGGCTTTCGCTCCGGCCTGACAAAAACTATAAACGACTACGGCAGGAAATTTAATCTGTTAAAGGACAGCGACAAAAACCTTTCCGGTGACGACGTTCGTGAAGGTCTAACAGCCGTCATCAGCGTGAAAATATCCGAGCCCCAGTTTGAAGGCCAAACAAAAACAAAGCTAGGTAACTCCGAAGCTAGATTGGCCGTTGAATCCTTATTATCCGAGCAGTTATACTACTTTCTCGAGGAAAACCCAGCAATCGGCCGGACAATTCTCGAAAAAGGCGTAGTAGCCGCAAGAGCAAGAGACGCCGCTAAAAAAGCCCGTGAGCTTGTCCGCCGGAAATCCGTCTTAGAAGGAGGCCGCCTGCCCGGAAAGCTGGCCGACTGCTCCGAGCGTGACCCAAGCAAATGCGAAATCTATATTGTAGAGGGCGATTCCGCCGGCGGCTCTGCCAAAAGCGCCCGAACGCCCAAAACCCAAGCTATACTACCCTTACGTGGTAAGATTATGAACGTGGAAAAAGCACGCCTCGACAAAATCCTCTCAAACGAGGAAATAAAGTCCATGATTCTTGCCTTCGGCACGGGTATCCACGACGATTTCGACATCAGCAAACTTCGTTACCATAAAATCATCCTTATGACAGACGCCGACGTTGACGGCGCTCATATCCGTACGCTGCTGCTGACGTTTTTATATAGATACCTACCCCAACTTATTGAGGATGGCATGGTATACATCGCCCAACCCCCATTATACAAGGTTGAAAAGGGCAAAAACGAATACTACGCCTATAGCGACACAGAGCTTGAAAAGCTCCTAAGCGACATCGGCCGTGAAGGCATAAAACCAATCCAACGCTACAAAGGCCTAGGCGAAATGGACGCTGAGCAGCTTTGGGACACAACAATGGATCCAAGCCGCCGCATTCTTTTGCAGGTAAACATGGAGGACGCCATAATGGCCGACGAAATCTTTACACAACTTATGGGCGATAAGGTTGAGCCAAGACGTGAGTTTATAAACGAATACGCCCGTTACGTTACTAATTTGGACGTGTAAAAGAACGTGTAAAAGCTGCAAACGTCACTTGTGACGTTTGCACCGGGTCAAGGGCGCTAGCCCCCAATTAATAACTTAGGAGAAAACTATGAGTGAAAACAATCATAACAATCACATAGATAAAATAGTCCCGGTTAACCTAGAGGACGAAATGCGAAAGTCCTATATCGACTACGCCATGAGTGTTATTGTGGCCCGTGCGCTGCCGGACGTCCGTGACGGCTTAAAACCTGTCCATCGCCGGATTCTTTTTTCAATGAACGAGCTGAACTTAGACCCCACAAAGGGTTATAAAAAATCCGCTCGTATCGTTGGTGATACAATGGGTAAATACCATCCCCACGGCGATTCCTCTATCTACGACGCAATGGTGCGTATGGCCCAAGATTTTTCTACTAGATACCTGCTTGTAGACGGCCACGGCAACTTCGGCTCAATGGACGGCGACGGCGCAGCGGCGCAGCGTTATACAGAAGCCCGCCTTAGCCGCATGGCTGTTGAAATGCTGCAAGACATCGAAAAGGACACGGTAGACTTTGTACCTAACTACGACGAAGAGCTTAAGGAGCCAACGGTTCTGCCCGCAAGATTCCCGAACCTTCTCGTAAACGGCTCATCAGGTATAGCCGTCGGCATGGCCACAAATATCCCGCCCCATAACCTAACCGAGGTCATAGACGGCATATTTAAAATCATGGATAATCATACAATAGAAGGCCGAGAAACAGACGTTTCCGAGCTTTTAGACATAATAAAAGGCCCCGACTTCCCAACCGGCGCAACAATCCTCGGCACAAGCGGCATAAAAGAAGCCTACCGCACAGGCCGGGGTAAAATACGTGTCCGTGCTGTTGCTAATATCGAGCCAATGAAAAACGGCCGTGAAATGATTGTTGTAACAGAGCTGCCCTATCAGGTTAATAAAGCACGGCTGGTAGAAAAAATAGGCCTTCTTGTAAGCGAGAAAAAAATCGAAGGTATCTCCGATATTCGTGACGAATCCGACAGAACCGGTGTTCGTGTTGTTTTCGAGCTGAAAAAAGACGCCAACTCCAACGTTATTTTAAACCAACTTTACAAGTATTCCCAAATGCAGGAGAGCTTTGGCGTTATTATGCTGGCCTTAGTAGATAACAAACCCTGTACGTTAAACATTAAAGAAATCCTGACCCACTACATTGAGCACCAAAAAAGCGTCGTTACTCGCCGTACTCGTTTCGAGCTTAAAAAGGCCGAAAAGAGGGCGCATATTTTAGAAGGTTACATCATAGCCCTTGACAATATCGACGAAGTATTAAACATTATCCGTAACTCAAAGGACACACAAACCGCAAAGGTTAATCTTTCCGAGCGGTTTGGCCTCTCCGACGAGCAGACCGGCGCAATTGTTGAAATGCGTTTTAGAAGCCTAACAGGCCTTGAACGTGATAAAATCGAAAACGAATACGCCGAAATCAAGGAGCTTATAAAGGAGCTTATGGCTATTTTAGCCGACGAAAAACGTCTTTACGCCGTAATCCGTGAGGAGCTGGCTATTATCCGTGAGAAATACGGTGACAGCCGCCGGACGATTATCCAACATGACCCCGGCGAAATCGACTACGAGGACCTAATAGACGAAGAGGTAAGCGTTGTAACACAGACAGTTATGGGTTACATAAAACGCCTACCCCTTAGCACATACCGTAGCCAGAACCGTGGCGGCCGTGGTGTTATGGGTATGCAAACCCGCGAAGAGGACACTGTCAAAAACGTGTTTATCGCCAGTACCCACGACTACATCCTGTTCTTTACGTCCTTTGGCCGTGCCTTCTGCATAAAAGCCTACGAAATACCAGAAGCCGGACGTGTAGCTAAAGGTCTAGCTATCGTAAACCTTCTTAACCTAGCAGCAGGCGAAAAAATCGCCGCCGTTATGCCGGTCAGCGAGTTTACCGACAACGAATATATTATGATGGTGACGAAAAAAGGCCTAGCTAAAAAGACCTATATGTCCCAATTCGGCAAAATCCGCAAAGGTGGCCTTTTGGCTCTGAATTTTAGAGAGGATGATGAGCTGATAACCGTTCTCCGTACAGACGGCACAAGTAGAATATTTATAGCAACCAAAAACGGCATCGGCCTGAAATTCGACGAAAGTGAAGTCCGCCCAATGGGCAGAACAGCCGCCGGTGTCAGAGCCATACGCTTACGTGAAGACGACATAGTAGTCAGCGCCGATACAATAGCCGCTGGCGTGGAGGACACCCAGCTACTGTTCGTTTCAGAAGGTGGTTTCGGTAAGCGGACAGACATCGGTCAGTTCTCTCTCCAACACCGCGGCGGCATGGGTGTCAGAATATACAAGATTACAGACAAAACCGGCTGTGTTGTTGGTGTCTTAAAGGTTGATGACGACGACGAGCTTATGCTCATAAACTCCGACGGCGTTATAATACGTATCCGTGTAGCCGATATTTCCGTCAAAGGCCGTGTTACCCAAGGCGTTAAGCTGATTAATCTAACCGAAGGTGGTACGGTTATAAGCATGGCGAAGATTGACAAAAACCAGTTGGATGACGAGGAAGAAATTCAGGAAATACAGGAACTACAGGAAATTCAGGAAGTTGAGTTTGAAGATGAAGTTATAGAAGATGAAGTTGTAGAAGATGAAGCAGATGATTCGGAAGAATAGGTGAGAAGATATGAAAGTGCCCCGAAAGGGGCGCTTTTTATAATCCAACAAAATTGAAAAGCCCC